>JBKBTW010000229.1:0-3077 GCA_046291245.1 Pseudobdellovibrio sp.
CACCTATAATGAAGTTCGTTTTCGAAACTTCTTTATCTCTTTGCCCCAGCAATGTTGTCTCAACAGTTGTATTCGCTCCACCTAGCAAACCAATCGCATTTAAATTAAAATCAGGCTTTATGTTAAAACCTAAGTTCATTTGATAAGAATACACTCTATAACCAGCAATGAGGTTAAATTCTTGTTGAGTTGTATCTACATTAAGTGAAGCATTTCCTGTTTTAGAGGGCATGCTCTTATTATATTCTAAACCTGTAACCCAATCTTCATACACAAGCTGTACAGCATAGTGAGCGTACTGCATAAAATTACGTTGCTGATCAACTGTATCTTGATACCGACTGAGTAAACCAAATGGATAAAGCTGTAATTCATAGCTTTTAGCCTGAACAAGCGATCCTAAAAAAAAGAATAAAATAATAAAAGTTAACTTAAGCTTCATATCTTCTGAATCCAGTATGATGATGTAGCTTCATCTTTATGACACTCATAAATTTTTTGAGCGCTATCCTGAGAGTTTAAATATTTAGACACAAGTTCGCACTCATCTAACGGGACACCACGATCCTCAGAACCACCAAAGAATAAAAATAGACTTTCAGCTGATATGATTTCATTTTTTTCTAAAGATTTTGATAATTGAGACAAGTTAACCAAGTACTCTTTAAGCTTCTCCGAAATTTGTATTTTATTTTCTGATGCAGAAGAATTATTTTTAGTTTTTATCTCCACCAATTCCTTGAGGAAACGAGCGTACGGAGTACCTACCCTATAAATAAAATCTGACAAATACTCCTCAGGTTGAGAGGATAACTGTTGAGCTTCTGTGACAACATTTAATATAGATTTCACACTCACATAAGTTTGAATTGTTTGTTTTTTTAAAGTTCTCGTCAGGCTGTGTTCAGATAAAGACCACTTTAAAAAATCTGAATCATTCGTATAAATCCATCCCCAAAAATCAGCTAACCCTTCATTAATTCCACGCAATAAAGTTTCATTGTAGAGTTCAACTGTCGTTTTTTTAGGTGTTTTTGCTATATCGCTAATGGGAACTACTTCTGTTCCTGAAACAGTTTCTTCGAGTTGGGATTTCCAGAGTTTCTCATAGCCATGCACAGTATCCAAAGACCATCTTTGAGTTAAACTTTGAGGATTTTTTTTCAAATCACTAAATACAATTTTATAAAATATTGAGTGGAAGAACTCATGCGCAACAATTCCTTCATTCACAGCTATAGGAAGCTCCTCTGTAGTGTACGGTACAAAGATCATGGCATCAGATCTTCCGTCATAAAAAGCATTATTAGCCTGAACGACACCTTTGTTTTTAACTTTAGTGTTTAAAGCTATTTCAAAAGGTTTAGTTTGCTTTTGATCTAGAAGCCCCACACTTCGAGAAAAATCTGTTAAGTTTTGAATATGATAATACAAAGCTGACATCTGAAGCGACGTCATATCTTTAGGTACAAAAATATTCTTCGCTGTTTGAATGAAAAATGCTAACGGAGAAATCCCCGACAACCTGTTCTCATTTAATCCTGGAGAATAATAAAACTGTGCATAAGAGCCACGCACTTCCTTTAAAGACTCAATATTTTTGAGCGTCACCACTTCTTCATTGTATGTGCTGTTATCACTGCTTTTATTAGAGACTGGAATTTTAACTTGAATATCACCTGATACAGCTTCAGATTCAAAAATAGCACTGCAAGAAGCTAAATTTAATAAAGCCACTGATGCACTGAAAAAAAGCATAGATTTTTTGATGAAATTCATTGCGTCAAATATAGAGTATTTCATCGAAATTCTCAATTTTAGCAGGTATTAATTGTAGGGCTATGAACTCTGTTGAAAACCTTACACTAAATTTAAACCCATCTCAAAAAAAAGCTGTCGAAACTTTAGACGGTCCACTTCTTATCTTGGCCGGAGCGGGCTCTGGTAAAACAAGAGTCCTCACTCACCGTATGGCCAATATGATTGCTCAAGGTGTTTGTTCTCCAGAAGAAATTTTATGCGTCACCTTCACCAATAAAGCTGCTCAAGAGATGGAGCACAGAATCTACAAGCTGTTATCCGATATCGGAGTGCCCGTTACACGTGATTTATGGGTCAGTACATTTCACTCATTTTGCGTGAGACTTTTAAGACGTCATATTGATTTACTCGATTATAAAAAACCTTTTACTATTTATGACTCTGGCGATCAGTTATCACAAATAAAAAAAGTGATGCAGGCTTTAAACATTAACGATAAAATGTTTCCACCCAAAAGTTTTCAATCTCGTATTAGCAATTCTAAAATGTTAGGTTTACAGCCTGAAAATCTCCGCCACGGTTCAAAAACAGTCATAGATCAAAAAACTTTAGAAGTGTACACACGCTACGAAGAGGAAATGAAACGCGCTAATGCCTTGGATTTTGATGATCTTTTATTAAAGACTTATGAACTTTTCAGAATGTATCCTGATTTACTGACAGAATATCAAAATAAATTCAGATACATTATGGTAGATGAGTATCAGGATACAAATCATATTCAATACTTATTAGTGCAACTTTTAGCTAAGGCTCACCGTAATTTATGTGTTGTGGGTGATGAAGATCAGTCCATTTACTCATGGCGAGGTGCTGATATCAGCAATATTTTAAACTTTGAAAAAGACTTTCCCGAAGCTATTGTCGTAAAACTTGAGGAAAATTACAGATCAAGCGGTAATATCGTAACAGCGGCAACTAAAGTGATTAGCAATAACACCGAACGCAAAGAAAAAACTTTATTTACCAATAATGAGCCTGGCGAACTCATCAGTGTTCGAGAAGAACGCAACGAATATGATGAAGCTAAATACGTTGCTAAATCCATTCAAGGCTTAATCACAAGCGGTGAAAGCTTGAATGATTTTGCGATTTTTTACAGAACCAATGCACAATCGCGAGTGCTTGAAGAGCAACTCAGAACTTTAGCTATTCCTTATAGGCTTATTGGCGGTATTCGCTTCTATGAGCGCGCAGAAGTTAAAGACTTATTAGCTTACCTTCGTATGTGTTTAAATTTTCGTGACGATGTCGCT
>JBKBTW010000230.1:0-3072 GCA_046291245.1 Pseudobdellovibrio sp.
AGTAGACGTATTTAATCACTTGCAAATCTTGATCAAAAGCCTCTTGTTTAAAAGAACCTGATCCACTCATTCCAGAGAAAAAACCCGCTTCCTTTGTAAATAACCGATCTTTAAGCTCCGTGTCTTTTATGATCTGATTTCCAATAAATGTAATTTTCTTAACTTTGACCTTTTCATTTTCAGTAATGATAAACTTAACTCTAACTGACTCACCTTTTGTCACATCTTCAATAACAGGATCAATTTTAACTAAATAGAATCCTTTTTCTTCGTAAAATTTGGAAAGTTTCTCCACGGCTGTTTGTATTTTTGCATGGTTAACAACTTCATAAGCTTTAATCCCTGATTGAGTTTCCAACTCATCAGATTTTAAATCCTCATTGCCTTCAAAAACAATTTCAGAAACAACAGGCTTTTCTTGGATATTAAAAATGACTTTCAGCCCTTTGCTTGTTTGTTCTTTTAAAACCTCAACCTGAATAAAATAACTCATAGAATAGAGACTTAAAATATCAGCCTTGATTGTCTCGGCATCTAAAGAATTTCCCACTTTAGAGCTAATCTTGGCAAGCACCGCATCTTTTTCAATTTTCTTAAGACCAACAATTTCGATCTCTGAAATTTTCTGACCAGATTGCTCTTTAGCAGTTGATATTTGCGCATATGTAGCCGTAAATGCCACAGGGTTTAATACGCCTAATAGAAAAAATAAAATACTGAGTTTTTTTAATAAGTTATTCAACACAAACGAAAGGCTAGCTAGTCTTTAGTTTGATGTCAAATACCCATCTTTCATTCGATATATTTTTGAAAACAATTGAGCAAATTGTAGGTCATGCGTTACGACGATCAAAGTCAATCCGAGTTTTTTTTGCAACTCAAAGAACAATGTTTGTATTTTTGCTGAATTTTCAGAATCTAAATTACCTGTAGGTTCATCTGCCAGTAAAATACGCGGACTACGAACAAGTGCTCTTGCAATAGACACCCTTTGGAGCTCTCCACCGCTCAACTGATTAGGATAATGATCGGCTCGATCTGCTAAACCCATATAATCTAACCACTGCATGGCTTTTTCACGCATGTGCTCTTTAGATTCATGAGCTAATAAACCTGGCAGCATAATATTTTCTAAAGCCGTCAACTCGTAAATCAAATGGTGAGATTGAAACACAAACCCCATTGTCTCACTGCGAAACATAGCCAACTCATCATCAGTTTTGTCAAAAAGCGATTGCCCCTCAAAAAAAATATCCCCCTCTGTCGGCCTATCTAATGTTCCTAATATCTGAAGCAATGTTGATTTACCTGCACCCGATGCTCCTAATAAACATACAGCTTCGCCTTTAGATATTTGAATATCCACACCACGAAGCACAGACACCTGAGAAACGCCCGTCGTGTAATGCTTTTGCAAGCCCGACGCTCTTAATAAATAATCTGGATTGTACATAGTCCTAATCCTTTCTCAGTCCTTCAACAACATTTAATCGACTCCCAATTCTTGCAGGAGGATATGTCGCGAGTAAACACGCAGCTGTTGTAGCTAAAAATATCAACACGATATCCCAACCACTAATTAAAATATCAATACGATCAATTTTATAAACAGCGCCCGATATCAGCTGATATCGGCTTTGCAAAAACATAAATCCTTGGGATAAACAGAGGCCAATTAAAAATCCCAGCACACATCCCATGATCGAAACCCAAAGACCTTGCCAAATAAATATAGATTGTATGGCAAATTGCCTTGCACCAATAGCTTTTAAAATAGCGATATCTCGATACCGCTGGCGCACTAAAACATACAACGTACTTGAAATATTAAATGCAGCTATAACCACTATCAAAAAAACGACGAAAAAAATTACGACACTTTCATACTTTACAGCTTTAAAAAGATTTTTATTTACATCATACCAATTTAAAACGGCATACCGAGGTCCAAGCTGATCTTCGATTTTCAAAGACAATTGCGGTGCGAGATCAGAGTTCTCGATTTTAACAAAAGCTCCCGTGTAACGATGGCCAATCTGAGTTAAGTCTTGAAAGTCTTTCAGTTGCATGAGAACTAAACGCTCATTCCAATCATTTTTACCAAAATCCATGACCGCAGATACAATGTAACTTTTAGCTTGGCGTTTAAAAGTTTTATCTTCAAAAGGCGTCGATAATGAAACAGCTAAATACAGCTCATCACCGATTTTAAGCTGATATTTTTTGGCTAAACCAGATCCAATGACAACATGACCTTCACCTTGCTCAAAGGTTCCCTCTTTTAAACGGTTTTTCAAATTTAAAATATCAGAAACATTTTCATAATCCATTCCCTGAATAAGCACGCCTGAAACTTTTCCTCGGCTCGCAACAACAGCTTCAGTATAAGCAAAACGTGCCATCTTTTGAATGCTTGGATCTATCTGTTTAACTTGCTCAGAAAATTCATCCCAGTTTTCTATGAGATGACCTTTTTTGACAATTTGAATATCACTTGTGACATCAATCATGGCCTTCTTAAGAGTCGCCTCAAAACCTCGCATCACAGACATACTCGCAACAAGAGCCGCGACACCTAACACTAAACCTAAAAATGAAAATGGCGCCGAACCTCCAAATAAAATCTGGCGATTAAACAGCAGTCGTGAGGAAATCCAAAATTTAAACTTCAAATCACTGACGATCGACTGAAATACCTTTAACATATATGAAGTCGGCTTAATTTGTATCATCGTCTCCTACATTTTGCCCCAAAGTCCCGTTAATCTGAGCTTTTAAATACGCCATGATAAAATCATTAAAATCACCATTCATCACGTCATCTACCTGGTTCGTACTATATCCCGTGCGATGATCTTTAACCATTTGATACGGATGCATCACATAAGATCTTATTTGAGACCCCCACTCATTTGCTTTTTTTGTGGAGTTCAAAGCATCTTTTTCCTGGTTTCTTTTTTCGAGTTCTTTTTCATACAAAGCAGCTTTAAGCATTTTCATCGCTTTTTCACGATTTTGTATTTGAGATCTTTGCTGCTGTGAAGCTACCACAATACCTGATGGTTTGTGCCT
>JBKBTW010000231.1:0-3057 GCA_046291245.1 Pseudobdellovibrio sp.
ACCTTTTTATCTGGTGGTTGCTTGATATTTTATTTTTTAATTTTTGAAAAGTAGAAAGTCGTCAAATCAAATATAACTTACTTTAGGAAACGGCCCGCGCTCCGCGCGGGTGGGAGTTATTTCGAACATTTGGATAAACTGCGGTGCACAGCAAATCATAAAAAGGTGAAAGTATTATATCTTGTCCATGCATGAGAAAAGATAAATTTTTTGAATGACTGTCGTTATTACCAATGAGAAGATTAAAAAAAATCCATTTTAGATAACTTTTTGAATCTCTAATAACCTCAGCACTATTATTTACAATCATCTGATAGTTATCTTTTAAAGAAGGCCCGCCTAATATTTCATATTTTTGCGAACTCAAAATACCAGCAGCTTGGCAAAAATCTTGCTGATGCAACCTTGACACGTTATCACCTGAAAGCTTTCGATCATAGCGTGTGATGACATAAAAAGAAATTTCATCTTCTATAATTTGAGTTTCAGGTACATTTAACTTCACACTTGCTGCTAAACGCATACAAAAATGCTCGTTATAAACTGAATTTAAACTTTCATGATACCTATTTGGAGGCTTAATGATGTGTGTTGATGGAGTATCACCTTGAGGAATATAATACTCATCGTTAATTTTAACCAACGGAATTTTATCTTGAGCTCCCGCAAGCGAAAAAAAACCACCCTGTTCATTTAAAACCACATCGGCTAAAGTTTTCTTTTCAACGAAAGCTCTTGATAATTCAGACCAAGATATTTTTTTTAGCTCATTTTTGATTTCTATCTGCTGATTGGGATTATGCAAAGTTAAAGCTCCTGCGCAATCACGACCGTAAGCCGCTAAAAAGTCAAAAGCTGTGTGAATAGGTATATCTGATCTCATCTCAAGTTGACGTAAAAAATCTTCTTCTGGAATAAGTCCTTCAAAAAAAGATTTTGTTACTACATGCTCGTAAGGTTTTTGTTGTAATTTTAAAGCTATCGAAATTGGAAAAGCTTTTTTATTCTCAAGCCAAGAATCTTGATATTGAAACTCATAGCGATCGCCTTGTACTAAGCGTAGTTCTCCTACAACTTCATCTTCACTGAAAACCATTAGAACTTTTGAATCACTCATCCTGAGAGTCCTGTATATAAATATTTAAGTTTAAAAGCTTCGCTAATCGAAGCACCGTTGAAATTTGAGGATCTGTTTCTTCATTTTCAATTCTCGATATGGTGGCTGTCGTGATATTTGCAAAGCCACCAAGCTCCGCCTGCGAAATCTTTTTAGACTTTCGTGTTTTCTTTAAAGCTTTAATTAGATCTTCAGGAGCATTTATTTTAATCATTTTACTCATAATCCACCATATAATTTATACTATAGTATAAATTATCGGTGTTTATCAGCTAAAATTGAGTAAAATTATACTAAAGTATAAATGATAGAACAAAAACTGGTCTTATTTAAGGAATTTATACTTTAATATAATTAAAAATCCTGAAAATAAGCCTCATGAGTGAGGCCTACTCCTTAACCTTGATGCAGAGATACTCCTTTAATGCGAATACCAATATCATCCATGTTTTTGTTAAAAGCGGTTGATTTCCGCAAAATAAGCGCAATTGAAGAAGGTTTTTCACATCCCACATCAATACCTGGCCAACCTTGCGAGCGTTCCTATAAAACGTGTCTAAATCGTTCTTGGGTTGGTCCAGAAATTTACCCACATTGTTCATAACTATAAAAAAACCTATCGACTCATTCAAGCGGATAGGTTTTTTCTTAATAAATCATTGTAAACATTTAATTTTATAATTTTAGATCTCGAAAAAGACCCTCAGTTTATATCATTTACTGAGGCAAGAAATCTTCTTCTTGAAGCTCTTCTAAATTTGCGTATTGAATACTTTTAGCTTCTACAACCATAATAGGTGTCTTTTTAAGATTGTGCTTTTTTTCAATCGTTGCACATATAAGCTTGATAATATTTAACAACTCTTTTGCTGAAAGATCAGTTTCAAACTCATACTCATCTGGCGGTAATGCAAAGATTCTCTCTTCAGCATCAGTGATGTAAGAGTAACCTTCCTCATCAGCCATAGCGTGATCTAATTCCTCGTAAATATCTTCATTTGTCACTTCTTGAAGCATAACTTTTGCGATAAAAACTGCCATATAAAAAACCTCATTATTTGTTAGTGTTTGACAAAAATCTTTATGATGAGGTTTACGCTACAAAGCAAGGCTTTAATAATCTAATCTGCGAATTAAACTTTTTTACTTAAAATATGCTGATAGTTTAACTATTTAACAACCATTGACGATGTCGTGCATATGCTGCGCTTTGAATAATACACATCTAGGCATTTGTGTCTTTTAGAATCACATTTTAATCGCAAATGAAAGTGATTACCATGACCATCTACATGCTGGAGGATACTGAAAACCTTAGCTATAACAGCTTTTTGGTTATTTTCTGTTTGTTTGGTTTCGCGTGCGTAAGAACATAAGTTTTTTATAATATGACGATCAACAAACAACCTTGAAACTGGATACTGCTTTTGTGTCACTAAAAACTTAAAAAGTTCTAATGTTTTTGCAGGCGAGTAATCAGAAGAAATTATTTTACTTCCACCGCTCGCTACAACAACTGGAAATTTTGTTTTTCCGGATTTTGTTGGATAACCAATATCAATATCTAAACCATTTTGATGACTTTTAGAAGGTCTAATCAACCCGCCCCTTTGTGCAGCTATACGGCTTACATAAATTTTATTTCTTTCAGCTTGATAGATTTTTTTACCCATCAACTGCACGATTTCAACAGCCTCTTGAGTTCCATAATATCGGCCATTATCGTGAAAGTAATATAAATGCTTTTGATTAAAAGAATCCTGTTGTTCTTTCAAGGACGAAGCATTTCTAAGATATCCACCACTATAGCTACCAAAAGCCTGATTGTGTCGTATTACATTTCCACTTCTGTCTATTTTAAAATTCAGATCTATCACTTGCTCTTTAGTTGCCTCAGTTTTAGACGGCACAGGAACTGGAGATGGTGTTGGGGCCGGCTG
>JBKBTW010000013.1:0-3713 GCA_046291245.1 Pseudobdellovibrio sp.
TTCGAAAAACCGTATCAAATGGAGACGTGTATCCAAAATCCACGTTTTCAAACACGGCGCCCTCCATAGCTGGAAATTAAAAGTTAAAAACGCTAATACCGAATAAGGCTTTAACCTTATTCGGTAATTTTAGCATAGCATGTCCTTCCTGACACATAGTTTACACTTTAATAGACATCCTCAAACAGCGCAAAAAAAGTTGCCACAGTTACCGTTCATTAAATTTCACGGCCTCAGACATTCGTTTTGTAGCTATTTGGATTCAACAGGTATGAGTCGTCGAATAGTTTCAGAAATTATGGGTCATAGGGATTTAAACACCACTAATCGCTATTCTCACGTAAACAACAAGATGCTCGGTTACGAAGTTTCAAGATGGCTCAATAGCCAAAGTAAGCAAAATTCCAACAATTTCGAAGCTATAAATTTTTAGGGATTTGAAAAAGCTTTGTGACTTCGAGCAGGTAAAGAGTCACTCCAAATAAGTGGCGGAAAGTGAGGGATTCGAACCCTCGATCCCCGCGAAGGGATGCCAGTTTTCAAGACTGGTGTATTCAACCGCTCTACCAACTTTCCGTTGTCTGTTTTATTGAAAATGGCGTTCTAATTCAACGAGTTTTTCGCTTATAGCTATTTCGACACTTAGCGTCGCAAAGTTGGTAACAGTTGATGATGATTATTTAATCTCTGTTTTGTTCCCCATATAAGGACGGAGTGCTTTTGGAATTTCAATACTTCCATCTTCGCGTTGATAGTTTTCTAAAATCGCAATCAACGTACGCCCTACCGCCAAACCACTGCCATTTAATGTGTGAACAAACTGTGGCTTACCTCCCGCTGTACGGAAGCGAATATTTGCACGACGCGCTTGAAAATCTTCGAAGTTAGAGCAGGAACTAATCTCGCGATATGCATTTTGCCCTGGCAACCACACCTCTAAATCATGTGTGCGCGCTGATCCAAAACCCATATCGGCTGTACATAATAGCATACGACGAAACGGCAGTTCCAAATCAATCAACACTTGCTCAGCATGAGTTGTTAAAGCTTCATGAGTTTCATAAGACTTATCCGGATGACAAAATGTCATAAGTTCGACTTTATCAAACTGATGTTGGCGAATTAAACCACGAGTGTCCCGCCCGGCACTGCCTGCTTCAGAACGAAAGCATGGAGAAAACGCACAAAAACTTTGAGGTAAATCTTTTTCATCTAAAATTTCATTATTGTAGTAATTTGTTACTGGAACTTCCGCAGTAGGGATTAAATAATAATCTGTACCATTTAAATGAAAAACATCTTCTTTAAATTTGGGGAAGTTTCCTGTGCCTAACAAACTATTACTGTTAACTATGAAGGGCGGAATCATCTCTGTGTAACCATGACGAGTTGAATGCATATCCATCATGAATTGAACCAAAGCTCTTTCCATCTGAGCCGCTGCACCTTTTAAAAAAGCAAAACGAGCCCCTGTAACTTTACCAGCGCGCTCAAAATCTATAATGTTTAGCTTTTCCGCTAACTCAAAATGCTCCAGAGGTTTAAAATTGTATTTCTTAATCTCTCCAACTGTTTTTAATACGACATTATCAGCTTCTGACTTTCCAACAGGAACCGAGCTGTGAGGCTTATTCGGAATAGTTAATAATAAGTGGTACACGTCTTGATCAGCTTGCGCCGCATGAGCTTCTAACTCTTTTACTTTTTGTTTTAACTGATCCACTTCAGCTAGTATGTGAGAAGCATCTTGGCCTTCACGTTTAAGTTTACCTACTTCGGCACTTAATTTATTTTGTTTTGCTTTTTCAGTCTCAGCTTGGGTAATAGCTTGCTTACGTTGAGTGCTTAACTGTATGATTTGATCGAGAGTCTCTGTCGATGCCCCGCGATTTAATAATCCTTGTTTATATTCATCGTAGTAAGAAGTTCCATTTTCAGCTTTTTTTTCTAATAATTTAATATCAATCACAAAAAATCCTTATTTTTAATTTCATAAACAATTTTTTACACTTTGGCTCAAGTCAAAATCCAAACTGCAATCTAATACTTTCAACGTCACCCTAAAACTCTTACTCCTGTTGCAACAAAGCACTCTATCTAAATAATAGATAGCTTTTGAAACAGCAATGTAGAAAAATTTAAATTGCCGCGACACTATGGAGCAATTTGAATATACATTTTAAGTATTGTTCCTATCAACACACAGATCAGATCAAATACCACAATTTGCAACAAAGACAATCGGGCTAATGCTTTATAAATTACAGCAGTTAAAACAATTGTTAAAAATAACAGCATAAAATTGCCGGATTGGGTAAACTCTTGCACGATTAACGACAACACAAGTCCTAGAAACAGACCGGACACCAATCTTAATAAAATATGAGTTAAACTGTGCGTAGCATTCTTAGCACCTGTTTGTAGATCCGTAGAAAATGTTTTCATTTTATCACTTATTGCCATCGTAACCTCTTACACTATTTTTTATCCACCCAAAGCAGAAATTTTAGACTCTATCGCTTGTCTGTCTGGAGCATTTGGAGATAACTCTAAATAAAGTTGAAATCTTTGTTTAGCATCTCGCATTTGCCCTAAGCTTTCGTAAATAAAGCCTTCTTCCCTGTAAATAGGAGCATACCCATTTTCTTTTTGTTTTGCTATCTCTAACATATCTTGTGCGATATCTACGGCTTCACTTTTTCTGTAACAACTTGCAGCCTTTACGTAAAGATCCGCCGAAGTTGGGCGAAGCTTAATCCCCAAAGAGTATTCAGCAGCACATTCTTTATATTGTTCTTTTTCATTATAAACCTCTGCAGCCAGAAGATAGGGGTCTGCGATGCCAGGGTTTTTCTTTTTTTCTTCGTTGATCATTTCGATCGCTTTATCAAATTCACCTAAGGCAAAATGGCATCGAGCTATGAAGTAAGATATTCGTGGATAATTAGGGTTAATCTCGCGGACCATCCTAAATTTTTTGTACGCGCTACTGACAGTAACCGATAAATCACGTTGTGTGGCTGTTTCCAACTCTAATTGTGCTGTGGCGAACAGAGGCTCCACGTCTGAAGGATCTAGCACGGCAGCCTTCATGTAAAATTTTTTGGCCGCATTCATATTATTCATAAATTGATTAGAACGTGCAAACCCCATTAAAGCCTTTTTATTCTTAGGATCTCCTTCTAAAATTTGGTTATAGATTTCGGAAGCTGACTTATATTTTTCTTGTAATTCGTAAAATTCCGCTAAACCTAAACGATACTCCACTGTGTAAGGAAAAGTTTCGATCACTTTTTTAAAATTGTTTTCTGCCGCTAATGAGCCGTTACGAGCAAATAAATATTTTGAATACGTGATTTGGGCATCGGGCCAACTTGGCTCAAGATCTACAGCTTTACTTGCGTACTTTTGCGCATCTTCGATGTATTTTTGTTTGCGCTGCTCTTCTTCTTTACTTCGCGATGGAGCATTTAAATATAAGCCTATATTCGCATTAGCTAATAAACATAAAAGCTCAACATCTGCGTCATACATCTTCATAGCTTTTTCGCCATAGGTGATTGTTGTCACCATATTGTTCTTACGAAATTCCACTAACGCTTGTGTTTTGACAATATCATAGCTTGGTCCACCACGCTTAAGGCCCTCTGTGAGAGTTTTTGAGGCCTCTACAAAGTTAAATTTTTGTGAGAGATAATCACCCTTAGTTGCAT
>JBKBTW010000013.1:3723-25599 GCA_046291245.1 Pseudobdellovibrio sp.
CATAAGCGATAGAAAATTTAGGATCTACTTTAATTGCTCGATCCACCCATGTAATAGCTTCGCGCGTTTGATTGATTTGCCATAAACTTTTTGCCACTTTCAAAGCGATTGTTGCATTTTTACTATCAAATTCAAAAGCGGCCTTATACTGCGCTTGTGCCGCTAAATGATCTCCCGATCTAGCAAATTGATCACCTGTAAAAACAAGCTCCGACGAGGCATTATTGTTTTTATCTTCGCCTCCTAAAGAAATCACGACTTCTTTAAGAGCTCGATGCGTTGGGCTTATGGTTAGACCAAACTGAGCCACCTCTAGAGCTTTGCTACTGTCACCTTTATTAAGAAGAAGCTTAACGTATTCTTGCAAGGCCTCTAAATGAAAAATTTTCGGCAAGACAGCATTAATGGCATAAGCCTTATCGAAATACTGAAGAGCTCTGTCTGGAGACACTCCAAGTTTCAGTTCTGACAACCCCACACCATACAATGCGCCTTTATAATCAGGACTTACTCTCAAAATAGATTCATAAGTTTGTTTGGCTTCAGTAAATTTATCTTGTTTATAAAAAGTCCTAGCTTGAGCAAAGCTTGCCCAGTTCCACCCTGGAAATGATTTTATAGCTTCGCTGTAATAAGCTTCAGCGTTCAAATAATTTTGAGACTCTTCTAAAATTTGTCCTTTAATGTAATATAAAAACGGGTAGAGAATGAATCTTTCTTCTGTATTGTGATCAAGTGTTTTTTCGATCAGCCCTCTTGCATCCTTTGGTTGACCTTTAGTTAACATGAAAACTGACTGACATGTATCTGAGTAACTTGAGACTGGATTCAGAGTTCTCACCATTTGTGTGACCGTTGTAACTGCTTTAATGTCTTGAGTGGTTTGTTTAGTGTACGGCCAAATTTGTTCATAAATAACACACAGTAAGCCCATAGCTTCTAAATCCTTAGGATTACTTTCAATCACTTGCACAATAAATTTTTGTGAAGCGCGAGCGTTTTCTAGAGTGCCACTTTTCAAAAGAGCAATAGTCTTTTGCTTTAAACTTTTAGTCTCCTGAGCAGATAAAGCTTCAACAGCGTTTTCCCTATTAGGGGCAATCAAAACCCAACCTGATTTTTGAACATCAGATTCAGTTAAAAAATAAAATATCAATCCAGTTATAAGTATAATGATGGAAATAAACGGTACAAATTTTTTAAACTCTCTAGCTTGCACCTTTTTAAGTTGATTCATCTCAATAGTGAGCTGCTCATCACGCGCCTTTAACAAAGCTAAAGCTGCCGCATCCTGTGCGCCTTTTTTCTTTGCTTCATCTTCTTGAGGCAAACCTGGTATCGGCTTTAAGAGTGGATTGATTTGATTGTTTTTTTCGTTTTCAACTAATTGTTTAAAATCATTTTGTAACTCTGAACTGGGAACTTCTTCGCTATTGAAGTTCAAAGGATCAAGTGGTGATGGTTTAACAGTTGTCTTTTGTATAACTGTTTCCGCTTCCATTTTCTGAGCTTTTTTTTCATCTCTCTCAACAGGGTTTTCCAGTGACTCTAATAACGCCTCATAAAACTCACCTTGTTTATCTAAAGGCTTCCAATCTCCATCTGGGTACTGAGCCACTTCTTCTTGTCCACTCAATATACCTTCTACAATCATTTTATTAATAGCTTCTGTAGGGAACGGGCCTTTAATTTTGCTGTTCTCTAACTTTACTCGCCATTGATCATTAAATTTAGCCCTATTACCCATCAAAACTATTATAGAAATTCATTTATCAACTGAACATCTTATTACATAAAATTGGGTCCAACTTATGACCAAAGTCTATTCTTGGAACCAGTAAAAGTTCCAAGTTGGAACCCCTCTATGTTTAAACTGGCTTATTTTAGGTTTGGAACTTGAATTTTCTGGCACAGCCATTGCTATAAGTAAAAGTATGAAGTGGATGACAATTGCTTATATAATAATTGTTTTAGTGATATCAGCAAAAGCAAAAATACAAGATAACTCATCTACTTCAGTAGTTTTATTAAATGATCATCAAATTGAAGCCTCAGAATAGTTTAATATTCTGAGATCCCCTCCCAGAAATTAAACTGAGGTTTCATTTGATGAAGGTAGATTTAAAATCTTGCTTAAAGCTGAATTTGTTGAAACAGCATTGATTTATTACAGGCTTGATTGTGGCCCCTCCTCAATCAAGCCTTATTTTTTTCTAGAATACTTCTTAAATCAAAAATTAGAATAACTCGTGAATAATAAAAAAAAGGTCTGACTCTCATCAAACCTCACATTTATTTTTTAATTTAAAATTATTTTTTATAGCTACAATTTAATTAGTGAACTCTTTTAATTTTTGCGCCCAATGAAGTTAATTTACCTTCTAAGTTTTCATAACCGCGATCTAAATGGTAAATACGATTAACCAAAGTCTCACCTTTAGCTACTAAACCCGCTAGAACTAAGCTCGCAGATGCCCTTAAATCTGTTGCCATAACAGGAGCAGCTGACAATCCGTTTGGCTTTCCTCTTACAACAGCAACTTGTGTTTTTGGAGTGATGTCCGCACCTAAACGCATTAATTCATTCACGTGCATGAAACGATTTTCGAATACTGTCTCTGTAATCACGCTTGTGCCATTTGCAACTGTCATCAACGCCATGAATTGCGCTTGTAAATCTGTGGCAAACAATGGATGTGGCGCTGTTGTAATATCAACGGCTTCCCATCTCTGAGCTGGATGAACACGAACAGTATTTTCTGTGATATCAATTTTAAAACCAGATTCTCTCATCTTATTAATCAAAGCCTCTAAATCATGAGGATTACATTTTTCTACAGTCACATCTCCATGAGTAATAGCTCCGGCTATCATAAGAGTACCGGCTTCAATACGATCTGGCATAATATCATGTTTTGCAGGAGACAACTTCTCAACGCCTTCAATACGAATAACACTTGTTCCATGTCCCGTGATCTTAGCTCCCATAGCATTAAGATAATTGGCCAAATCGACTATTTCTGGCTCTTTTGCTGCATTCTCTATAAGAGTTACGCCGTCAGCTAATGTAGCCGCCATCATTAAATTTTCTGTTCCACCTACAGTTGTTTTCTCAAATAAAACTGTAGCACCTTTTAATTTTTTACATTTTGCAAACACATATCCATCACGAAGCTCAATCTCAGCACCAAGTATTTTCATGGCATCCAAATGCAGATCTATCGGTCGCGTACCAATTGCACAACCACCTGGTAGAGACACAACTGCCTCACCATACTTGGCTAGCATTGGTCCTAAACAAAGAATGCTAGCACGCATTTTTCTCACTAAATCATAGTGGGCTTCAAAAGTTTTAAGTTTTGAAACTTGCACTTTAAACGTGTGACCATCTCTTACAGATTCACAGCCTAAGCTTTTTAAAAGATCTGCTGTTGATTCAATATCCTTAAGAAGCGGAACATTACCAAATGTATGCTCTCCCTCAGCTAATAGCGTTGCAAACAAAATTGGAAGGGCTGCATTTTTAGCTCCGCTGACTTTAACAGATCCGTTTAAAACCGCACCACTCGTCACTAACATTTTATCCATATACACATCTCTTTTTTTAATATTTACACAATTATTATACAATTTCGATCATAACATATTCATCCACACGATCGAGTCCATTTTTAAAATTAATTTTAATTGGCCTTGATTCGGGCTTTAATAATGCGATCTAACCCTGCTAAGTCTTTCAATATCTCGATATCCGAATAATTTCCTAAACTCTCCACATAATTTTTCATTGCCGCACCTTGAGTAGAGCCTATTTCAAAAAGCACTAATCCGTTTGGCTTTAATAACTTTAAAGCGATCTCAGTCCATCTTTTTAAATGCTCATAACCTTGATCTCCAGCAAATAATGCCCCTTCAGGCTCATATTTTCGGACATTGACTTCAACCTGGGTGTCGTGAACATCAATATAAGGCGGATTTGCAACAATATAATCAAATAACCCAAAGCGAGTGAAATCCACACTTTCCACGGGTGAATTTATTATTATACTTCGGTCTTCTAACCCCAATAAAGCACAATTTTCTTGAGCCATTTTAAAAGCGATCTCTGACTTTTCAATAGCGACAAGCTTCGCTAACGGTGCATTTTTAATAATGGATAATCCAATACAACCTGAACCAGTTCCTAAATCTAAAATTTGCACTTCTTGATTAGGTTTATTTTTTCCTATGTTTTTTAGAACATCATCCACTATAAGCTCAGTTTCAGGACGAGGAATTAACACGCCAGATTTTACTTTAAAGTTTAACCCGTAAAAACCTTTTTCTTCCGTGATGTATGCAACAGGCTCTCCAGCTACACGTCTTTTAACGTATTCACGACACAAGCTCACCTCAGCCTCCGTAAGTGGCTGATCATATTTCACATACAATTGTATACGCGGAATTTTAAGAGCGTGTGATATCAGAAGCTCAGCTTCTAAACGAGGTACTTCGTACTGTTTATCTTTAAAGAACTGAATTGTCTTGGAGAGTACTTCATTCAATCTCATATATTTAAGCCAAGCCACTAATAAGCATTAGTCGCTTGTTTTTTAAGAGCTTCTGCTTGGTAATGAGCAACTAACGGATCAATTAAGAGTTCAAATTTTCCAGCCATGACCGCATCGAGTTGGTGAATCGTCAGACCAATCCTATGATCTGTAATACGTGTTTGTGGAAAATTATATGTTCTAATTCTTTCAGAACGATCTCCCGAACCAATTTGGTCCAAACGCACATCAGAGGCCTCTTTTAAACGTTTTTCGTCTTCCAAAGCTTGCAGTTTCGCTGCTAAAATTTGAAAAGCTCTCTCTTTGTTGGCTAATTGTGATTTACCTTCTTGGCAATGAACAATAAGTCCCGTTGGTGTATGATGTAATCTTACAGCAGATTCAGTTCTATTTACCGATTGCCCACCAGCTCCACTGGCACGCATAACATCAATTTTAATATCATTCATATTAATTTTTATATCAGAAGCCTCGACTTCTGGTATTACAGCCACCGTAACAGTCGATGTGTGAATACGACCTGCAGCTTCTGTTTTAGGTACGCGCTGTACACGGTGCACTCCAGATTCATATTTCATCTTAGAGTATACGGCATCACCAGTGATCATAACGATCACCTCTTTTGCTCCGCCCACATTACCTTCTGAGTAGGAGACTAACTCTGCCTTCCATCCCTGTGAGCCTGCGTAATATGCATAACCTCTGAATAACTCATCTGCAAACAATGAGGCTTCATCTCCGCCAGCTCCAGCACGAATCTCTAATAGAATATTTTTATCATCATTTGGATCTTTAGGTAATAAAGCAATTTTTAAAGTATCCTCTAAACTTGGAAGCTCGTCTTCAAGCTGCTTGATCTCTTCGCGAATCATTTCTTTCATTTCTATGTCTGATTCCGCTGTAAGTAACTCTTTGCTATCCTTAAGAGCTGCCATCTTTTTTTTGTAATCACGATACAAGATCACGATCTTTTCCAGATCCGCTAACTCTTTCATAAGCTCACGATATTTTTTTTGGTCAGACGCAATATCTGGCCTTTGAAGTGACATGTTCACTTCTTCATAGCGAGATTCAACTGAGTCTAATTTTAAAAACATTGAGCGCTCCTTCAATTAATAAACACTATTAAAACTACCACACTATCAGATAAGTTTTTATATAACCTTACTCATACATGCCTCAGGTACACCTCTAGTTGTGTCTTAAATTTTTATCTGACAGCAAACTATACCTTAAAGATCGCCTGATAGAAAAACAAAAAGCGGCTTTACTAAGCCGCTTTTTATGATGAAACTAAATTTATAAAATTTACTTTCCTGCTGGTTTTGCGTATTTTTTCTTGAAACGATCGATACGACCTTCAGTATCCATAATACGTTGTTTACCAGTATAAAATGGGTGAGATGCTGATGAGATCTCAACTTTAATTAGAGGGTAGTCTTTACCATCTGTCCATTTAACTGTTTCTTTTGAATCTAAAGTTGTAGTTCCTAAAAATTGAAAATCACAAGAGATGTCTTTAAACACAACTGTTTTTACTTTTGGATGAAGTCCTTCTTTCATATAACCCTCTTTAATAAGTATTGATAAGTAAATAGAAGACTTAGGTGATAGCATAAAAATTGGCTTATGCTCAAGGAAGAAATCTTTAAAATTTAAAAAAAACAAAAAACTAGGCCTGCTTTTAAAAAAAATGACCTATCTATCTAATTTTACTATTGTTTTTAATTTTTCTAAAATTTATACCCTAAATGCTTCTACAAACTGCAAATAAGCTTTTTTTATTGCTCTGGAGTATCCACTGATGAAGTCAATAAAGCGTCTAAATACAAACAGCCTTCTGAATTTGCAGAGAACTTAATCATAGCTAAAGAGTCCGATCCACGGGTAAGCTCTAAATAATGCACATCTCCTGATTCAACACCTTCGGCTGCCGCTAAACGACTAACCTTAACCCCTGAATTTAAAGCGCGTGTAATATTTTTATTTATATTAGCCACCGTTTCAGGACAATAAACATCAGAATCACGCATTCCGTAATGTGGAACATGCTCTTGCCAAACAGTTTCACCTAAAATGGCTACATCTCTTTGTTGAAGCTTCTGTGCTATCACATCTAATTCAGATGCTTTATGGCATACAAATTTAGAATGAGTTTGCACCGCTTCTAAATGAGCTTCTAAAGTTGTTTTAGAATTACATGTGATAGGGCCCATATCAATTTCCCACGCCGAGAAATCTGTTAAAGCTTTTGTGAGGATACGATTTACACTTGTTAAATCAGCAGGATTCAATGAACGATAACATTTTTCAATGTCCAATATAATATCGCCAAATTGTCCCTCTGGCGTGAGGGTTTTAGCATTTTCCAAGGCATAATCATAAATCAAACAACTTGAACCTTTAGAGAAAAATTCTTTTTCTTTATCTCCACACTCTTTAGAACGATCTATTTTCTCTACGGCTGCTTGACACTCAATTTGTACTGCAGTTGACATCTCAGCAGGAGCTTGAAATGCATCTTGCGCAACTAACTCGCTCATCTCATCATTTTGATGAGATTTATTAAGCACAAAAAGCTTAATTAAAACCACAACCACAACCGCGCCAACAACAAAAATAGCTAATGGCAAAATCAGTTTCTTTTTATTAAGATCTTCGTTTTGCTGTTTATCCGTATTGTTATCCATTCATGCTCTTCAAAAATTCTGAATTAGTTTTGGTTTTTTCGATTTTATCCATTAAAAATTCCATAGCATCTACGACATTCATAGGTGCTAAAACTTTTCTTAAAATCCACAGACGACTTAAATCTGCTTTATCTATCAATAAATCTTCTTTACGAGTTCCTGATTTATTAATGTCCATACAAGGGAAAATACGTTTTTCCATAAGCTTGCGATCTAATTGAATTTCTGAATTTCCTGTTCCTTTGAATTCCTCAAAAATGACTTCATCCATTCTTGAACCTGTATCAATTAACGCTGTTGCGATAATTGTTAGAGATCCACCTTCCTCAATATTTCTCGCTGCGCCGAAAAAGCGTTTTGGTTTGTGAAGCGCATTTGAATCCACACCGCCTGAAAGAATTTTCCCTGATGGCGGAACAACTGTATTGTAAGCACGAGCTAAACGTGTAATTGAATCCAGTAAAATCACCACATCATGTTTATGTTCTACTAAACGCTTAGCCTTTTCTAAAACCATTTCCGCTATTTGCACGTGACGAGTAGGTGGCTCATCAAAAGTAGAGCTCACAACTTCACCTTTTACTGTTCGCTGCATATCTGTGACTTCTTCTGGACGCTCATCAATAAGCAACACGATAAGTTTTACTTCTGGGTGATTTGTCGTAATGGCATTAGCAATGTTTTGTAATAAATGAGTTTTACCCGTTTTAGGTGGGGCAACAATAAGAGCACGCTGTCCCTTGCCGAGGGGTGACATCAAATCAACCACACGTGTTGTCATCTCTGAAGGATTGTTTTCCAAAATCAAACGCTCATTAGGATACAACGGCGTTAAGTTATCGAATAAAATTTTATCTTTCGAAGCCTCAGGAGATTCGTAATTTAAAGAGTCCACTTTTGTAAGTGCGAAATATCTTTCACCCTCTTTAGGTGGACGCACTGTTCCTGTGACATAATCCCCTGTTCTTAAGCCAAACTTACGCATTTGCGAAGGCGAAACATAAATATCATCTGGACCTGGTAAGTAGTTATAATCTGGAGACCTTAAAAAACCGTAACCATCTGGTAAAATTTCTAAAACACCAGAACCAAAAATATCTCCCAACTTAGCAGCACGCTTAAGGATTTCAAAAACCATATCTTGTCGACGCATACCTGCTGCGTTCTCAATTTTAAGCTTAGTTGCTAAATCAGTTAAAACTTGGATGTTTTTCGATTTTAAATCCTTAGAGTTTAACCAGCTTTTTTCTTCTTCTGTTAAATTGATATCCGCTAAGTCAATTTCAGACTCATTTTGAATAGGGCCACCATGACTTGGCTGAGTCTGATTATGTATTTGTTGATCGTTATCATCGCGATTTCTGTTATCTCTGTAATCACGGCGTTGATTGTTGTTGTAACGATTTTGATTATTATTGTTGTTATTATTGTGATGGCGATTGTTGTTATTTCTATTCTGATTATTGTTATCGTATTTTCTAAACTCTCTTCGAGGCTGATGCTGCTGTTGTTGATTGTTTTGCTGTTGCTGCGGAAGCGGAGCTCCTTGAACAGCTCCTTCAGATAGTACTGGGGCTGACGCAGAGGATGGAACCGTATTTTCAGTTGTTGATGGAGCTGTTGGCACAGATGCTTCTGCCGCTACGGATTTAGACGAAGACGGCTCTTCGCTTACGACCGCATCCAAGGCCTTGGCAGCTGAAGCTGCTTCTGCTGCTACGGCAGTATCTTGTTCATTTGTATTATCTGTTGCGGCTGTAGTTTTTTTCGTACGCTTCTTCGTCGGCTCGATAACAACTTCTTTTTTTGCCAAAATGGACTCCTAGAGTTTTTCTGAATTATTATTAAATAAGATTTTGTAGATTTTTTGAATAGTTTTATAAGGTTTTCAAAAAATATGACTTTTGGGCTCTCTAAAGTCAATAAAATTAGCTTCAAAAACACTAAACCGCATTTTTTAGTGTATTAATTTGAGATAAAACCTAAATATTTCAATATCTTAACCGATAATTAATATGCACACAACACCACCCTTGTCTTAATTTTCAGGCAAGAAACATGTGCTATTGATAAAGGAGTTTTCTGTGAACAACACAACACCTTCACCAAGAACACCGCTTCATTTAGATGTCAGCTTCAGAAGAAGTTATGCACGGCAAGACTCTATTGCTGTTCTAAGAAATATTAGCTTATCGGGTGCTTTTTTAGAGCTAGCCAATCACGATTTAAGAGTAGATGAAAAAATTAATCTTACTTTTATTGTAGCACAACGCGAACGAAAAATAACAGCTCAAATTATTTGGAAAAATTCTTTGGGTGCTGGAGTAAAGTTTCTTCCACAAAACAACAGAGACGTTCAAATAGTTGATGATCTTATTTATTTTGTAGAAACCAAACGTATGGGCCATCGAGGAATCTTAGATAATATCCTAAAAAAAGCAGCTTAATATTTGGTAATGTAAAAATAAAAAAGACTCAGTTTTTTGGCTGAGTCTTTTTATTTATTGAATCGATTTTACTTTAAATATTTATCCTATATTTGTCTCTCTCATAGCATCGGCTTCAGCTTTGCGCTTACGTCTAATTAACACATAAGCTAAAGCTCCACAAAGAACTATACCTACACCTAACATCACCATCATATCATCATTGAGAAGTGGTGCTGATTCGGCACTTGCTTGTGCTTCATCTGCCACTGGAACTTCAGGTGGAGGAGGAGGGGGAACGCTTGCATCCATTGCAGGATCAGCAGGTGGTGGTGGCATCTCTTGATTCATGGCCATAGCATCCATCGCTGGGTCAGCAGGTGGTGGTGGCAATTCACTTCCCGGAGGCGGAGGTGGCATATCACCAATTGGTGGCGCTGGGGGTGCCATATCTGGCGGTGGACTATTAAAATCATTTTGTGCTACTGTCGCTGGAGCTTGCGGTAATTCGTTTGGTGAAGTAATAACATTCGCATTGTTGTTTGCTACTGGAGTAATCGAAGCTGAAGACTTCCAATATCTAAATGTTTCACCTTCTGCTAAACGACCTTTAGTATCTATTGAGTTTGTTGTCCATACTTCTTGCCAAGCTCTATCATATCCTAATAATTTTTTAGCAACTTTTTTAAGATTATCACCTTTTTTAGCTACATATGTTTCTGGCACCATTCCAGTATCTTCATAAAACGAAATCATACGTGATGAATCATTCGGTCTATGCGGAGAAACATACGCAACTTTATCACCAGCGCGTGGAGACCTCGCTTTTAAAAAGGAATTAATATCCTTCAACTCTTTGGTTTTATCACTACCATAGATTGTTTGGCTGATATCCTTTAATGTCTCTTTAGGTCTAACAATGTATATTGTATTCACAAACCCAGTTCCGTGAGCATAAGGTTTTTGCTCTGAAATTTTCTTTAAACTGCCTGAAGCTGCTACTTTAGGCGCCGGAGTATCTTCTACAAGTGAAGATGTTTCTTGCTGTTGAGTTTCTGTACCAGACAAATTTAACTCCGAAAGAGTTGATGTATCTGCCAGTTGCTCTGTAGGAGTTGATTCAAATGTTGTAGTTGAAGCAGGATCATCTAAGCTTAACTCTGCTACATTACTGTTTGTAGATTGCTGCGTTGAAGTATCATCTAGACTTAGACTCGTTTCATCTAGTGTTGGCGCTGCTGCCACATTTTGTGAATTGTCTATTTGCTCTTCTAATGACAAATCACTGCCTGTGTTATTTTGCGCAACAGATGATTGATTATCCGAAGAAGATGTTCCCAGTGCTTCTTCTAAGGAATTATCCAATGTTAAATTATCACTTTGCGCTTGAGTTCCAGACGATTCTATAACTGAATCATCCTGCAAACTTAAAGAATCTTCAGATTCAATTTTATCTACATCTGCATTTTCTACAAACTCTGCATCCTCATGTTCTTGGTTAGCAGTACACGAAGTAATCTGCATCATAAGTCCGAGAGCCGCAAAAACTAAAAGTAGCTTTTTCATAGTTTATCCTCATCCGTGAAAATAATTTGGCCTTCTGGCCATTTTCTACACAATGTTATTACATCATATTGAAATGAAGCAGAAAAGAAAGAAATCGGTTGTCTAGACTTGACGAAGGTATTTTAATTTTAAATTTTTTAACGACTTAGGTCTTGAACCACTTTAAAAAAATTTGTCCACGCATTTTAAATGAACTCCTGTCCGCAAATGCACCTACTTAATATCTATAATAAGCTTGTCGCCTTTTTTTATTTTATTTGTAGAGAACCAATTTTTATTCATTTCTAGTGCATACATGGCTGGTACCGCGCTAGGATAAGTTTTCATATAAATTTCTGCTCCCGAGTAAGCCATCATTTCTTGAAGATCAACAATAGTTTTATTTTTATCTATGTAAGCTATAGATAAATCAATTAATGTGTTTTTCATCCAGAAATTAAGAGGTTCCTCTTTTTCAAAAATAAAAAGCATTCCTTGGTCTTGAGGTAAACTCTTACGAAACATCAAACCACGCTCGTGCTGCTCAGGAGTTTTTGCAACTTCAACAGTGATTATTTTTGAACCTATTTGAATTTTTTGTTTAGAAAAACTTATCGCACTTTGTTCTTTTGCTCCCACATTTGCATTAAATAAAACACTAACTGTTAAAACGATGAGCCAACTCAAGCGCAACACCATAACGAACTCCTCTTGTGGAAACTAAAATTTCATCTTTTTTAAAAAGATTTAAGGTTTCTATTAAAATAACAATACCTACTAAAATAACATCAGCTCTTCCCTCAGGAAAACCTAATTTAATTTTTTCGGCTACACTTAAACCGGTTAACTTAGTGAGCCAATTTAAAAGATTTTCTCGTGTTAATTTGTAGTTATCAATTTTTTTTGGATCAAAATACCCAATCTCTACTGCTGCGATCGTGGTCGGAGTTCCAGCTACTGCTAAAATTTCGGCTGGAGACTCATTTGATAACTGTTTTATTTTTTTAAGCTCTGCATAAATATATTTTTGCAAGGATTCTATCTCTGATAAATTCGTAGGCTGGTTAGGAATAAATTTTTCTGTGAGTCTCACACAACCTATATCTAGGCTTTTTGCATTCAATATTCGAGATCCCTGTCCAAAAATAAACTCTGTTGAACCTCCACCGATATCGACCACAAGTCGATGAGCATTACTTTGCACCCCTGATACAGACCCTCTGTAAGTGATTTCTGCTTCTTTATCTCCAGGTATTATTTCAAGAGGTATGTCTAAATCTTTACAAATTTTAAATAACTCATCTCTATTTTCCGCATCACGTGCAGCAGATGTGGCCATAGCTAAAACAGCATCAGGCTTTGCCGCTTCGATAATACCTTTAAACCTTTTTAAACACGCCTCAGCTCTTTTCAAAGCTTCAGGATGAAACTTTTTACTTTGTGATAAGCCTTGCCCCAATCGCACAACCTCTACGTGATCTGACATAACGTTTTTAATTTTTTGATCTTCGACTTCCGAAATCAAACATAAAAACGTATTTGAACCCAGATCAAGGCTTGCAATTTTCATAAATTATTACCCACTCAACTTTTGATTTAAAATTTCATTCACTAAGGCTGGATTAGCTTTTCCTTTTGAAGCTTTCATAATAGCTCCTACAAAAAATGCGATAACCTTTATTTTCCCTGCCTTGAATTCCGCCACTTGCTCAGGATTATCCATTAAAACTTGATCAACTATCTTTTCAATAACCGCTTTATCAGAAACTTGCACTAAACCTTTGTCTTTAATAATTGTTTCTGGATCTTGAGAAGAATCCCACATATCTTTAAAAACAGTTTTAGCTATTTTTCCTGATATTGTGCCTTCATCGACCAATTTAATAAGTGCTGCTAGATGCTTAGCACTGATTTTTGACTCATCTATATTAATCTTATGCTCATTCAGCTCGCGTAAAAGTTCAGTCGTCATCCAGTTAGCTACAGACTTGAAGTTTCCACACGTTTTTCCACACTCCTCAAAATAATCTGCTAAATTTTTTTCTTCAGTTAAGAGATGAGCATCATGAATTGATAAATTGTATTCACTTTCAAATCTTTTAGCTCTCGCTAGAGGAAGTTCCGGTAGCGTTTTTTTCATAGATTCAATAACTTGAGCTGACACTCTAACAGGTAATAAATCAGGATCTGGAAAATACCTGTAATCCTGTGCATCTTCCTTTGTCCGCATTGTGAAAGTACGATTTTTGTCCGGATCATACAAACGTGTTTCTTGAATTATTTTTTCATTATTTTCAAGAGCATCTATTTGGCGATGTATTTCATATTCGATAGCTTTTTCCACAAACCGAAATGAATTGATATTTTTAAGTTCGACTTTAGTTCCAAATTTATCTGCCCCCGCTTGGCGAACAGAAACATTGCAATCACAACGTAAAGATCCTTCTTCTAAGTTACCATCACATACATCCAAATAACGAACTATAGATCTTATTGTTCGACAATATTCCGCAGCTTCAGCAGGAGTATGAATTTCTGGTTCAGAAACGATTTCCAAAAGAGGTATTCCCGCACGATTGTAATTAATCAATGTATGCTGACCCGAGTGAATTGATTTCCCAGCATCTTCTTCCAAGTGGGCTCGAGTGATGCCAACTCTCATGGATTTATCACTGACAGTGAATTCTACATATCCATTTTCACATATTGGCTGATCATACTGCGAGATTTGATAACCTTTTGGTAAATCTGGGTAAAAATAATTTTTGCGAGCAAACACAGACTTCTCTCTGATATGGCAATTTAAAGCTAAACCAGTTTTAACAGCATACTCGACAGCTTTTTCATTTAAAACAGGAAGAGCTCCGGGCATTCCTACACTCACAGGTGAAGTGTTTTCATTATCAGCCGCATCGAATACCGTTGCATCTGCTGAAAAAATTTTTGACTTAGTTTTCAGTTGGACATGCACCTCAATACCAATAACAGCCTGATAACCGCGAAATAAATCTGAAGTTTTACTAGTAGACACTTGGCTTTACTCCTTTAATATCTGAAGTTCTTTCTAAGGCATAAGCCACATTTAACAAGGTCTGCTCCTGAAAATGATGGCCCGTTAACTGTACGCCTATTGGAAGATTGTTCTGCGTAAAACCGTACGGCAAACTCATTCCAGGAAGACCAGCTAAATTTGTAGAGGTAGTAAAAATATCGTTTAAATACATCTTAAGTGGGTCATACACTCTTGACCCAATTTTAAATGCAGGTGTTGTTGTTACCGGACTTAAAATAACATCACACTGAGCAAAAGCCTCATCGTATTGATTTTTTAATAATCTTCTGACTTGGCAAGCCTTATTGTAATAAGCATCAAAGTATCCCGATGATAAACAAAATGTTCCTAAAACAATTCTCCGCTTAACCTCTTTTCCAAAACCTTCCGCTCGAGTTTGCGCATAGAAATCATCCAGTGAAAGTGAAGATAAGTCCTGAAATTGAGATCTATATCCATACTTCACTCCATCATATCTTGCTAAATTAGATGAAGCCTCACTCGCAGAAATTAAGTAATACATAGAAACTGCTAAACGCGTAAGAGGAATAGACACCTCAACAATTTCAGCTCCCAATTTGTTAAGATTTTCTAACGCCGATTCATAAACTTTACGAATATCAGAATCAACCAATTCAGAATTATGATACTCTTTGACTAGACCAATTTTAACACCCTTCATATTTGGGTTTAAATTTTGACTGAATGGCTCCACAGGTTTATTTGCTGTTGTAGAATCATATTTATCTTTTCCGCAGATAACCTCTAAAGTTAAGGCCGCATCTTGCACACTTGAAACCATTGGGCCTGCCTGATCCAATGAAGATGCAAAGGCCACTATTCCATAACGACTGACTCTGCCATACGTAGGCTTTACACCAACCACTCCACAAAAACTGGATGGTTGACGTATTGATCCGCCTGTATCCGTACCAATTGTTCCCATAACTAATCTAGCAGCTTGAGCACTGGCTGAACCACCACTGCTTCCACCAGGAACATATTCAGGATTCCAAGGATTTTTACAAACCCCATAATAAGAACTCTCATTACTTGATCCCATCGCGAACTCATCAAGATTTAATTTTCCTACTATTACAGCGCCTGCTTTTTTTAAGCGTGCTACAACTGTTGAATCATAAGGAGGAACAAATCCTGTCAGCATTTTAGAGGCCGCTGTTGTCTCTACACCTTTTGTGCAGAGTAAGTCCTTAATCCCAAATGGAATACCAGCAAGCACCCCCAAAGACTCACCACGAGCTAGTTTTTGATCTAACTCATGAGCTTGCGCAAGACAATTTTGATCGATTCTGATAAAAGCATTTAATTGCGGGTTTAAATTATTTGTTCTATCCAAAAAAAACTGGGTAATTTCACTAGCAGAAATTTTTTTACTCAAAAAAGCCTGCTGCACTTCTGTCATTGTTGTGTTTAGTAAATCCATACTTTCCTACTGAATAAATATTTTAAACGACCGGTGGAACCTTAAAAAGATTGCCTTGTTTTTCAGGAGCATTCGCCACCATTTCTTCCGAAGAAAATTCTTTATCGACTTTATCTTCACGCAAAACAATTTCTATTTCGGTTGCTGTAATCAAAGGTTCTACATTCTGCGTATCAACAGAAGATATCTCATCAAAGTGCGCTATCACTTTCGATAACTGCGAACTCAATTCCATAGTTTCTTCGTCATTTAATTTTAAATGGGCTAATTTGGCTATTTTACGGACAACTTCTCGGTCAAAATTGACTTTATCATGCGACGACACACGCGCTCCTTTTGCAGTTTAGACTACAAAAATAAATTTAACGGTCTAAACCATTTTTCTAGATCATAATTGATACCAATATATAAGATATTTATAAACAAAAATATAGAATTTTTTAAATCTTATGCTAGTTTTAAGCCATGTTGAAGACCATCGCTAATCAAGAGATTAAAGACAACCACGAACAGCTTAAAAGCCGTGTTAAATACCACAATGACCGTTACCACAATAACGATAAGCCTGAAATTTCTGATTATGAATTTGATCAACTCTTTAATGAACTGTTAGAAATAGAAAAGACGTATGATGGCCTAAACTTAACGGACTCTCCGACTCAAAGAGTGGGTGGGAACGCGATCTCTGTATTTCAAAAAGTTAATCATTCAACGCCGATGCTCTCATTATCTAACAGTTATAATGAGCAAGATATTTTTGATTTTGACGAGCGTATAAAAAAATTCTTGCGTAACGACGCTCAAGTCGAATATTTCGCCGAATTAAAACTAGATGGTTTATCTATAGAGCTTGTCTACGAAAAAGGACAACTCGTACGTGCGCTGACAAGAGGCGATGGTGTAACAGGTGAAGACGTTACCCACAATGTTAAAACTATTAAAAGTATCCCTCTTAAAATCAAACACAAAGACTTGTTAGAAGTTCGTGGAGAAATTTTAATTACAAAAGCTGATTTCATCGAAATGAATTTGGCTAACGAAGAAGCCGGTTTGCCTTTGTTTGCCAATCCACGCAATGCTGCCGCAGGAACAATAAGACAATTAGACCCAAAAGTAGCAGCCTCACGTCCTTTAAAATTTTATGCTTATGCCCTTGGTAAATATGAAGGCATAGAATTTACTTCGCAACAAAATATAGAAAACACTTTTGCTGAACTTAAATTTCCTGTTATTGACCAAAAATACACGACTTGTGTAGACAAACCTGAATTACTCGTTAAATACTATGATTCAATCGGCCAACAAAGACCTCAACTACCGTTTGATATTGATGGCATTGTTATAAAAGTTAATTCCCTTAAATTACAAGATGATTTAGGACTCATAGCTCGAAGTCCTCGCTGGGCCACAGCTGTGAAGTTTCAACCCGAACAAGCGGAAACACATATCGAAAATATCGTTGTCCAAGTTGGACGAACAGGTGCTTTAACACCGGTTGCAATCATGAAACCAGTTAAAGTCGGAGGCGTCACAATCACAAATGCCACGTTACACAATCAAGATGAAATCGATAGAAAAGATATTCGCATTGGAGACTCAGTTATTGTGCAAAGAGCAGGTGATGTCATTCCGGAAATCGTCAATGTCATCTTATCAAAAAGAAATCCTCAGGCTGAAAAATACACCATCAATCCTGAATGCCCAAGCTGTGGCAATATCGCAAGCAAAGAGCCTGAAGAGGCTGTCTTACGCTGCCAAAATCCTGCATGTAAGTCTATTTTAGTTGGCTCATTAATTCATTTTGTTTCAAGAAGAGCTATGAACATCGAAAAAGTGGGAGACAAACTCATCGAGGCATTAGTCAGTAAAAAACTGGTAGAAAACTTTTCAGATTTATACAAACTCAATCCCGAAAAATTACAAACACTTGAGCGACAAGGCGATAAGTCCATTAAAAATATTTTAGACAGCATTGAAAAATCCAAGACAACCACTTTGGCGCGTTTTATTTACGCTTTAGGAATTCGCTTCGTCGGTGAACAAACAGCTAAGCTTATAGCTGACCACTTTATGAATATTGAAAATTTCATGCAAGCCACACCAGAAGAACTAAAACTTGTACCAGAGATAGGTGAAAAAGTTTCTGCAACAATCACAAAGTGGCTCCAAAATAAAAAAATACAGATCGAAGTTAAAGAACTCCTCAAACAAGGCCTTCTGTTTGAACAGCCGAAACGTAGCGCAGACGGAAAATTAAGTGGATTTAGTTTTTTAGTGACTGGTACTTTACCCATTAAACGTGATCAAGCTCACCAAATAATTGAAGAAAATGGTGGTAAGCTTTTATCCGGAGTCTCAGCTAAATTAAATTATTTAATAGCAGGTGATGATCCAGGATCTAAAGTAGACAAGGCCAGCTCTGTAGGATGCAAAATCATATCTTGGGACGAATTTTTAAAACTTTTAGAATAAAAGCTTACACCATTCACATAGATTGTAGTCCAATTAAAAATAGGACTAATTAATTAAAAAATAATTTATCAATAATTTTATAAAAAGCTAGATCGATTAAAATCTAGCTTTTTATTTATCTATTAGATGTGATCAATAATAATATCACGAGCCATAACTGTTTTACGGCCATCAGCTTTTGCTGACTCAATACCTTTAGCGCAAAGACGCTCAACTGCTTTAGTTAGCATATCGATTGTTTCTGCAGACGTATTCATTTCGCCTTTTTCTTTGATAAATTTTTTAACTTTGCTTGTTACAACTAATATGTCAGACATAATGCCTCCAATGTATTAAATTAAACATATTGCACTTAAAAATGCTTACATACGACCTGATCTATGACAAACAGAAACAGACCTTTTGTGAGGATTATGCTGCAACTAGTTAAAAGATTCTTTTATGAAGGGATTATTCAACCAAACCTTATCTTCAAACGGCTGTTCCTTTTTCTGTATTTTTTGTGAATTGACCTAATTCAGCCCTACGAACTTCTGGATTTTCTGGAGAAGGGTATATCCACACATAATGATTACGCTCAATGGACTCTGTGCATTCCACATTAGTAAAACCAGGCGACCATGTCCCGGAATTTAAATGCTCAACAGATCCATAAAATTCATGCCTAGGTATATGCGTATGCCCATACACTATTCTATAAACACCTGTTGCCTCTGCTTGCTGTGAAAATAAAACTTCGTCTGGCTCTTTATAAGTACTCACTAGCGATGTGATAGAACGAGCATAAAATAAAAAAAATGGAATCAAAACCAAAACAGGAACAACAATCCAATAGGGAGAAAGTCCCAATAAATTTTTTAACTGTGCCGCTAACACAACTGCGAAGATTAGGCCAGCCAATATCATAAAGGCCCGATCCAACCATAACTCTTTCGCTATTAACCACGGGTTTTGTTTAACAGGCGTTGCAAATAACTGCTGAAGTTCACGTACCACTTTAGGAGTTGTTTGAGAGTCTTTAGCCGTTTGCTCGACAATGTCTTCCATCTTAGCTAAAGGTTTATAGCTTTCCCTAAAATGCTCCAGAGTAACGTGCACTAAAGTTGAGACAGATCCCCAAAACCATGTCCATATAATAAGAGGTTGAGTCGTTACAAGATATTTAAAGAAAAATTTCAAATATCCTGAGAGCGACATGACATAATTTTTTTCAACATGGGGATTAAACAAACCCATCCCATTCATGATGTAGCGACACGCTACATTTCCGAAAGGCAATCGAATTTGTAACTCATTGTAATCAACTAAAAATGGATTTAACGGGTTTTCACAAAGACAATAAGGATCTTGCTGATGACCGTGCTCAATCAGAGTGTCGTTTTCGCTTATATAAAACCATTTCACAAACTTCACACGTTTTAAATCCATAGAGTTCAATCTCAGGGTATCTAGAAATAATTTTTGCACTTTAGGAAAATGTAGCTCTACATCATGATTCCCTGGAATTATAACAACTGAATGACCTTTTTCTATAAAACTTCTAAGCCCTTCAATAAACTCTGCATGCTCTTCCAAAATGACAGACATCTTGAAAACTGATCTTTCCTCTTTAGGCAAAAGACCTCGTCTTGTTTCAATCCAATGAAATCTGTAAACAGGTTTTTCTGGCATCGCCATAACGCTGTCAAAGTCAAAAATGTCACCATTCAGAACCAGCTCTACGTGTCCTCCATTAGCTTTTTGAATGATATAATCGAAAAAATCACATAAATTTCGATCAATGAAAAATTCTTTAGTTTTAAATTTTTTCCATAATGGATGACGAACTTTATAGCGCGGCCTAGATGGCTCAGCATCTGTTAAATGTAAATCACTGATTATTGCGGTGTACTTCAAACTCACCATGACATTATTTCATTTGTTTGATTTAATGACAAACTATATGAGTAACGCCAAAATAAATAATCTTAAAACACCCATAGTTATAATAGGTCTTGGTAAATCTGGACAATCAGCACATCGTCTTTTAGAAATGCAGGGATACACAGCCCAGGAACTTTTTCTTTTTGACGAAAAGCTTCCTGCACAAATAAATGAATGGAAGCAGCTTCAAGCTATGCAAATTGGCACACTCGTTGTCTCACCTGGGGTACCACTTCAAAGTGAGCATCTTCTGAGACTTAAAAATCTTGGCTGGAATATAACTTCAGAGATTACTCTTGCAACTCAATTTATAACGTCAGAAAAAATCATCGGCATCACTGGATCTGTCGGCAAAAGCACTGTCACATCTCTGTTAGGTGCAGCTCTTACAACAGACGATCCCAATGGCTTCGTAGGTGGCAATTTAGGAATTCCATTTTGTGAATACGCCATATCTTTACTGAATGGAAAACCTAAAGCAAAATGGATTGCGCTTGAACTTTCAAGCTATCAACTTGAAAACTGTGTCGGCCTCTCCTTAGATCATTCAGCTATAACTTACTTATCAGTTAATCACCTTGAGCGATACACCTCAGTTGATGAATATTACATGACAAAATGCCATATTGGGGATCTTACCCAGGGAACTTGTGTTTTAAATCGTTCTTCTGAAGATATTTTAACATATCAATCTAAAATCAACTGCAAAACTATTTTAACCAATACACAAACGTTTGAAAATAAGTCAATTCTCAAAAAAATTCATTTACTTGGCCAACACAATAAAGATAATTTTTGTATTTCTTATACTTTAGCAAAACTAATGAGTTTAAGTGAGAAGGCCATAACCGCCATGACAGAATTTAAGGGCCTTGCTCATAGAATCGAGTTCGTAGGAAATTACAAAAACATTATCTTTATCAATGACAGCAAAGCTACAGCTATGGACTCTGTTTTAGTGGCTGTGCATGCAGCAAAAGAAAATCTGAAAGGCGCGGGAAAATTACATCTTTTTATCGGCGGCAAAGATAAAAATTTACCTTGGCATGAACTTGCAAATTTAAATCACGATGCAGATATTAGAATTCATTACTTTGGCGCTTGTGGCGAATTGGCTCGCACAAAAATGCAAAACAATGTTTCTCCGTATTACAAAACCTTAAATGAGGCCTTAGATAAAGTCTTTCCGCAGCTCGTTGCCTATGATGTTGCGCTATTAAGTCCTGGTGGAACGAGTTTAGATGAGTTTAAAAATTTTGAAGATCGAGGGAACTTTTTTAAAAATAAAGTCATTGAGTTCACGAAAAAATCTTAGCTCTATTCTGCGAAATGACTCACAAATAAAACAGATGGTCTGCTATAGAAAACTGATGAAAAACTTCTATCTGTTTTTTTATCTTGAAGAATGACTTCTTGAAGACCCTCACTAATATTAAAAATAATAAATCCGCCGCCGGGAACTTGTCTTGAACTTAGATTTCCTAAACCATCAAAAAAGATTAAATTATTCCTATTAAAATTTTCATCCGCTATGTGAACATCAAGTTCATTTTGTGGAGTGAACCCAATAAGTATAGATGTCTCAGGTTGTATGTTCAGTTGAAGTTGCTCCCTGACATAATCCACAAAAGATTCTTTTATTTGCGGCAAATGTAAATGATCTTTTGTGTGGCTTTGCAAGTAAACATAAGCTGAGTAATCACGACCCAAAGGGCGATTTACGATTTCAGTTAATCCGTATTGTGTGAATTGCCTGTACCTAACAGCTCCATCT
>JBKBTW010000014.1:0-25238 GCA_046291245.1 Pseudobdellovibrio sp.
CTTAAAGAGGGTATTGCTTCTGATCGTGTGATTAAAACTGGAAGTCCGATGTTTGAAGTTTTAAACCATTATTTAGACAAGATTAAAAAATCAGATGTTTTGTCACGTTTGAATTTGAAGCCGCATAAATATTTTTTAGTGAGTGCGCATCGTGAAGAGAATATTGATTCTGACATCAATTTTACAAAACTTGCCGAGAGTTTGAATTATGTCGCACAAAATTATAATTTACCCGTGATTGTTTCAACACACCCACGCACGCAAAATAAAATCAATAAAATGGGGATTAAATTTCATCAAAATATCCAATTTATGAAGCCTTTGGGGTTCACTGATTACAATAACTTACAAATGAATGCAAAGGCTGTTTTGTCAGACAGTGGAACGATCACAGAAGAGTCATCTATTTTGAATTTTCCTGCATTGAATATTCGAGAAGCTCATGAAAGACCAGAAGGATTTGAAGAGGCTTCTGTGATGTTTGTGGGATTAGATAAAAATAGAGTCGCGCAAGCTTTAGAAATTTTAGAATCACAAACTCGAGGTGAGGAAAGATCTTTGAGATTAGTCGCTGATTATTCGATGCCTAATGTGTCTGATAAGGTCGTGAGAATTGTTTTGAGTTACACGGATTATGTGAATCGTGTGGTTTGGCGTAAATGAATCTGTTAATTGTCTCTCAGTTTTTTAAACCCGAAACTTTTATAATTAATGACCTGGCTCTTGAGATGGAGGCGTTAGGTCATACAATTACTGTTTTAACAGGTAAGCCTAATTATCCAGAGGGTGATATTTATCCCGGATATAAGATGTTAGGCGTGCAAAAAGAAATGTACGGTGAAAATATAGAGATAATTCGTGTGCCGTTGTGGCCCAGAAAAAAAGCTGGAGCTTTAAATCTTGTTTTGAATTACTTAACCTATGCTATAAGTGGAACTTTATTAGCCCCGTGGTATTTGCGTAAAAAAAAGATAGAGGCTATTTTAGTTTTTGCAGTATCTCCTATAACGATGGCAATTCCAGCTATAGCAGTTAAATTTTTAAAAAAAGCTTATTTAACGATTTGGGTGCAAGATTTGTGGCCTCAAAGTTTAGTTGTAACAAGTTATGTGAAAAATCCCCTTATTCTTAAGCTTGTTGAGAAGATGGTGTGGTGTATTTATAACTGTGCAGATTTGCTCATGGTGCAATCTAAGTCTTTTTATGAGCCTATTTTAAAAATACATTCAAAGGCTAAGCTTCAGTATTATCCAAACTCATTTCAGAGAATTGAGCCTGATTTATTTGCAAAAAAACTTCCAGAAAATTTAGATCATTTACTGGAGGAAAATTTTTGTGTGGTTTTTGCTGGAAACATAGGAATGGCACAATCTATAGAAACAATTATAGAGGCGGCCAAAAAACTAAAAGGTTTCAACGAAAAGCTTAAAATCGTATTCGTTGGCACTGGAGCCATGCATGAGTGGATCAAAGAACAGATCACTCAACACAGCTTAGACAATGTGGTGTGTGTTGGTCGATATGATATGAGTTATATTCCTGCTATTTATGCAAAATCGAAAGTGATGCTTTTAACTCTTAAAGCAGATGAAATCCTGAAATACACGCTCCCATGGAAGACTCAATCTTACATGGCCGCATCTAGGCCTATTATAGGAGCCATCGATGGCGAAGGGATGCGAGTTATTGAAGAGGCAAAGTGCGGTTTTGCAGGCCCTGCAGAGAATGCTGAAGTTTTGGCGCAGAACATTAAAAAAGCTCTGCAGTTGTCCGATGAGGAAAGGGCTCAGTTAGGTCGAAATGGTTTTTTATATTACCAGAACCATTTTGAAATGAAATCACAAGTGAAAAACTTTTTTAAAATTATTGAATCTCGTATGCAAAAATAAGTGCAGCGACATATCGCAAAGTTGTATTTCTAAGCATTAGAGAATTCGTGACATGGTTATTTTATTGTACTAGCCTAAATTAAATTTTCTAGGGATGAGCAGCTTTGGTGTATGGTGATTGATTTTAGTTTAGGATTAGGTTCAGTGATAAGTGCATTTGTGATCGCTTTTATGATTACAGTGGTTTTTATTCCTAAAATTATTATCGTCGCCCATTTAAAACATCTTTTTGATGAACCTGATTACAGAAAAACCCACAAACGTAAGACTCCGACTTTAGGTGGCTTAGCTATATTTTCGGGTTTAATTATTTCTTATTCTTTATTTAAAGATTTCTATGATTTGCTGGATGTTAAATACTTGGTGCCGGCCTTAATCATTATTTTCTTCGCTGGAATTAAAGATGATATTTTAGTTCTTACTCCTTTTAAAAAGCTTTTAGCTCAGTTTCTAGCTGCATTTTTAATCGTGGTAGTGGGCAATATTAAAATTAATAGTTTTTATGGTTTATTTGGTGTCCAAGAGATACCGTATTTGTTTTCGGTTATTTTTACGATTGCTGTGATTATCGCAATTATTAATTGTTATAACTTAATTGATGGTTTGGATGGGTTAGCAGGGGTTTTAGGTATAGTCGCTGCTGTGTCTTTTGGTTGCTGGTTCTATCTCACGTATCATTGGTCTATGGTGTTTTTATCTTTTGCTTTAGTGGGAAGTCTTATGGGCTTTTTAGTTTACAACTGGCAACCAGCTAAGATTTTTATGGGTGATACAGGGGCTATGATCATAGGGTTTATTGTGGCCGTGCTCTCCATTCATTTTATTGAGCTTAATAAGGCTAAAAGTATTGCTGAAGAGTATTGGATTCATGCCTCTCCGAGTGTGGCTATGGCTGTGATGGGAATTCCTATTTTTGATATGTTAAAAGTTTTTGTTTATAGATTGATAAGACGAAAATCTCCATTTAATCCAGATCGTACGCATTTACATCATATTTTTACAGATCTTGGTTTTAGTCATTGGCAGACGACTGTTGTTTTGGGTTTATGGAATACATTAGTTGTGCTTTTTGCTTTTTATAATAAAGATTTTAAGTCGTCAGTTTTATTAGCTTATCTTGTTTTATTTATTTCGGTGCCGTCTGTGCTCTTGCATATCTATAGAAATAAAAAGCTTAATGTTAAGGTATAATATAAGTAAGTTCGCGTCGTCGCACTAGACCTTTGTATCTATATGATGATTTTAAGCGATTTTAATATTAAGGTTAATTTGTATGTCTAAACATCAAAAAAATAAAAATCATGTTAAAAAACAGTTAAACAACGCATCTGAATCATTCGCAAAGACAACTGAATCAAATAGTAATTTTCTTCAAATACTCATTTGTGCATTTGTCGTGATCATGCCGTTATTATTTTGTAAGTGGAATGATCAATCACCATTTGAAATGATCAAAGCCTATTTCTCAACGTTAGCAGTTTGCTTGATGTTGGGAATTTATCTCGTCAAAACTTTTTTAGAGGATAAAATTGTTCTAAGAACAAATATTTGGTTAATTGGATTGTCTATTTATACCGTAGCGTATTTAACCTCATTTGCCTTTGCAGGAAATTACTACAGTTCGATATGGGGTGTTTTAAATTTACCAGCAGGCTCAGTGATGACCGTATTAACATTTGTGGTTTTGTCATTTTTAGCCGTAGAAGTTTTTACAGATAAAGAAGGATTTAAAACACTAGCGAAAGTTTTTGTTTTTACAGCTTTCATTATGTCAATTTATGGAGTTATTCAGCATTTTGGTGGAGATCCTATTAATTGGTGGGTTTACAACGAGATGGAGTACAGAGCTTTATCCACTATGGGACAACCTGTAGGTTTTGGGACTGTTGTAGGATGTTGTTTGCCTTTATGTTTTGTGTTTTTAATAAATGCCAAGGATAGAAAAGGCTTAATTTTTTGGATCATAGCTTTTGTAACAATGAACATGGGGTTGATGTATTCAGGGTCGCGTTTGCCTATCTTTGGTTACTTCATTGTTATGTTTATCTATTTAGGTTTTTTATTAATTTTCAGAAAAAAATTACATTTTTTAAATTGGAAAAAAGTGGGGTTGGCTTACGCTTTAGTGGTGGGTTGCGCTTTTGTTTACTATTTAGATGAGCACAATGCCTTGAAAGAAAAACTTGAAGTCAAAGCTATTAAAACCGGTTATGGAACCCGTTTTATAACTTGGGGTACGGCGTTTGAGATGTGGAAACAGCATCCACTTTTAGGTGTAGGACCTGAAAACTTCGGAGAACAATTTAATCGTATTCAGACAGTTGAGCAAAACTATGGTGAGAGTTGGAATCTTATTTGGCATAAAGCTCACAATGAGTTCATTCATTATTTAGCAACAACGGGAGCTGTCGGTTTTGCAGCTTACTTGATGTTGATCGTGTTGATGTTTGTGCCCGTGTTCAAGATTTTGCGCGATAAAGACTGGACATTTGATTATTTGTATTCAATAGCTCTGTTAGGTGGGTTTGGCTTTTTGCTTCTTACGCATATGACAGCCTTCAGTTTTATTCCGACGTTGATGTTTTTTTATTTGTTCCCCGCGATGAATTTTAATTTTTCAGGGCTTGGTAAAACTGTGACCTTGACAAATAAGCTCACAAAAAAAATGAGATTGGCTTTGTCAGGTATCGTTATTTGTGTGTTAACTTTTGTAATGTACATCGTTTCCAACGTATGGTTTGCCGACATGAATTACAACGATGCCCGTAGGCAATTGATTGGCGCAGGTAATTTTGATGCGGCAAATGTTTACCTTGAAAAAGCGATTGAGCAAAATCCATGGAATGCGGAGTATTGGTGTTTCCGTTCGGATGTTTATTATAATTTTTTAGCAAGATCTTTGCGTGATCCGAAAACTTTGGATTATAAAAAACAAGAGCTGTTTAACGAGATCGTCAAGTCATCAGATCGTTGTGTTGAGATGGATTCTGGAAAATCTGATCTTTGGAGAGCGAGAGGGACATTGTTTTTATCGCTAGCGCAAATGGCTCCACCGGCGATTGATAAAAGTATTGAGGCTTTTCAAAAGGCGATAGAGGTTTTTCCCAATAGTCCATATAATCATTTAAGTTTAGCTAATGTTTATAGAAAAAAAGGTCGAAACGATTTAGCAGTCGCCTCTTTGAAAATGGCTCTCTCTAAACGGCGCGATATGATCCCTGTTTATGTAGAGTTATTTAGTATTTATTATCAGGAAAAGCGCAAACAAGATATTGTGTCTGCTCTTGAGGAGATAAAAAATATCCCTAACTTAAAAAAATCTGAGTTTTATCGCGATATGCCAAATCTTATCAAAGTCGCCTATGATAATGGGGATAAAAGCGTTGTAAGATATTTAGTAAAATTTAGGGTCTCAAATTGAGACTCTAAATTGTGGAATATTAATCTAAAAAGCATGTGTAATTTAAAATGAGTCCTAAGCGATATAGAGTTGAAAATAGCTCGGTTTTTGTTATTTGCTTATAGAAACGAAATTCTGACTAAATTCGCGTGTGACGCGAAAATGGTCTTGACTAAATTCGTGTCTAACGCGAAAATGGTCACATGCATAGATACCTATATAGCGCGGTTAGGAGCTTGGCTTTAGATCGAAATAAAATGGCATTTATATCTGGCCCCCGTCAGGGTGGTAAAACGACTTTAGCTAAATCATTGATAAAAGAATATGATGAGGCTATCTATAAAAATTGGGATGAAAGTCAGTTTCGAAAGGTCTGGGCTAAAGACCCTAATAGTTTGAAAGATCAGTTTAAAATCGCAAAAGATGAGTACTCTCGTCTTCTTATTTTAGATGAAATTCATAAATCAAAAGGGTGGAAACAAAAAATAAAAGGCATTTACGACGATTTATCTGAGTTTATAAATATCGTTGTGACAGGGTCAGCGCGTCTAAATATCTTTAAAAAAGGTGGAGATTCTTTAATGGGGAGATATCTCAATTTTAGATTGCATCCTTTTAGTTATGGAGAATTAAGTTCCAAAGACTACTTATCGCCGGAAGGCTGGAAATCTAAACTGTTAAGTGCAAAGGTAAGTGAAGGAAAACAAGAGATTATTCAAGATCTTTTTGATTTTAGTGGATTTCCGGAACCCTATTTAGCTAAATCGCGGAAGGTTCTTAATATTTGGAGGATAAGTCGTAACGAAAAAATAGTGCGTGAAGATTTGAGAGATATTAGTCGTCTACCTGAGCTAAGTCAAGTCGAGATGTTAGCTAGTCTTCTTTCTGACAGAGTGGGAAACCCACTCAGCATACAAAGCTTGCGTGAGGATTTAGAAGTGGCTCATGATACTGTTAAAAGATGGTTGATTTATTTAAAAGAACTTTATTATTTTTTTGAAATTAAGCCTTGGAGTAAATCAATACCGAGATCGCTTAAAAAAGAAGGAAAGATTTATCTTTATGATTGGACTTCAGTTGATGAAAAAGGTTTTAGATTTGAAAACCTTGTCGCCTGCCAGTTGATGAAAGCCTGTCACTACTGGAGTGATACTGGGGAAGGCGATTTTGAACTTTTTTATTTGAGAAATAAGGAAAAAGAAGAAATTGATTTCATAATCGTTAAAAACAAAAAACCTTGGCTAAGTATTGAAAGTAAGTTTTCTGAGACGAGTGTAAACACTAAGGTTGTTAATAAGTTTATACAACACACTAAATGTCCTTATATACAAGTAGTTTTTGAACCTAATATTTGGAGAAGAGAGTCTGATCATATAATTGTTATGAGTGCAAATCGATTATTTTCTGGTCTTCCATGAGTAATAATCTAGATTATGTAGATGTATAAACTGTGAATAATTTTAAATGTCTTGGTTTTATGAAAAGAAGTTCATTTATTTTTGGTTGCCGTGTAGCTAAATTTATAAAGTTCATTCAAGACGAAGGTCTAGCTAAATATGATCTCTTTCTTGTCTCCTGGCGTGAAGGATAAGACAATGTTGGAGTTAAAACACCAAAAGGGGGATGTTGAATGAAAAAGTCAGTTGTGGGCTTAGCAGCTTTATCGCTTGTTACAGGTTGTGTATCGACTTCTAAATTTAAAGACGAAGTTGGTAAAAGAGACCAAATGATTCAAGCAGAAAAAGCTAATGTAAGTGCTTTATCTGGTGAGAAAGCTCAATTAGAAGAAAAACTTATCACAGTCACTAAAGATCGTGGGCAATTAAAAACATCTTTAGAAGAAATGAAGAGAGCCATGGAGGAGATGAAATCTCGCCAAGCAGAGCAAAGAAAGAGACTTCAAGAGTTTGAAGATCTAACTGCTAGATTTAAGAAGTTAACTGATGCTGGTACATTATCTGTTAAAATAGTAGATGGAAAAATGGTTGTGAGCTTAGGGTCTGATGTTTTATTTGCATCTGGTTCTGCGAAACTATCTAAAGCAGGTATTGAGGCTGTGAAAGAAGTCACGAATCAATTAAATGGTATTTCTGGTAAAGTGTACCAAGTTGAAGGTCATACAGATAACATCCCTATAGCAACGGCTGTGTTTCCATCTAACTGGGAATTAGCCTCAGCTCGAGCATTAAACGTTGTACGTGCTATGATTGATGCGGGTATGGCTTCTAATAGAGTGAGTGCGGCCAGTTTTGCAGATACGCACCCAATTCAAAGTAATGATACAGAACAAGGCCGCGCGGCTAACCGTCGTATTGCAATCGTAGTTGTTCCTGATTTATCAACTATGCCAGGGTACGAAGAGCTTAATAAAATGAGCAAATAGTGTAAAAAAGTTTTTCTAAATTTAAAATGGGTGAAAGAGGCTTTGTGAAATCAAAGCCTCTTTTTTTGTTTTATAGACCCAATCTAGTCTATTAAGTATAATAGGTTGACCTATTAAATTTAATAGGTCAATCTATTAAACATGAAAAAGGAAATTAAGCTAAGTTTTATCAATAACTTAGAACATAATAAAAAATCAGATTGGGATTGGATTCAAGTTATTGTAGGCCCTCGTCAGGTGGGTAAAACTACAGGTATTCAGCAGTACTTAGAGGGGTTGCAAGTTGAAGAATATCATTATGCTAGCGCTGATGGTCCTATTTTAAAAGGTCCTGAGTGGTTGGTAGAGCAATGGCTCACTTTGTCAAAAAAGTCGTCTGATGGAGTTTTAGTTATAGACGAAGTTCAAAAAATTGAAAAATGGTCGGAAGCTTTAAAAAACCTTTGGGATCAGCAAAAAAGAAAACCCGTAAAAATTAAGGTGATAGTTTTAGGTTCAAGTTCACTGGAGATACAGAAAGGTTTAAGTGAAAGCTTAACGGGCCGCTTTGTTTTACATAAAGTGTATCAATGGAATTTCTCAGAAAGTCTTGAAGGGTACGGGTTAGGGTTAGATGAGTTCTTGAAATTTGGAGGCTATCCTGGGAGTTATAATTTACGAAGTGATTTAGTTAAGTGGTTGAGTTATGTTAAAGAATCTATTGTAGATACAGTTATTGGTAGAGATATTCTTCAGTTGTCGCGAGTTAAGTCTCCGGCTCTTTTTAGACAATGTTTTGATTTGGCGTGTTCCTATGGTGGACAGGAGATTAGCTACACTAAACTTCTAGGACAACTTCAGGACAAGGGTAATGTTGACCTTATTAAACATTATTTAGAATTATTTGAAGGTGCATTTTTATTAAAGCAACTTTTTAAATACAGTAATAAAAAAACTCTTTCACGCTCGAGTTCTCCAAAAATTTTACCTCTTTGTCCATCTTTATATACGATCACGAAAGATGCGGATCTGGATGAAGAGTCTCGAGGACGGGCTTTCGAGATTGCTGTTGGATGTGAGTTGGCTCGTCTTCCTGGCTCTCTTTACTACTGGAGAGAAGGTAATAAAGAAGTGGACTATGTTTATGTCTTTGGAAAAAAACTGTTTGCGATAGAAGTTAAATCAGGGAGAAAAAAGGCTGCAAAAGGATTGGTGGCGTTTAAAAATCATTTTCCTAATGCAATAGTTATGTTGATAACGCCAGATAATTTTTCTACTTTTAGGAAGGAGTTGAATATCATTTGATTAAATAAGTTTGATGCCTTCGTCAGTGATTATTATTTTTCGGCTTTTGTATAAGCCACCTAAAGCCATTTTAAATTTCTTTTTACTTGCTCCAAAAAGTTGATAAATTTTTTCTGGATCAGTTTTATCGGTAAGAGCTAAAAAACCGTTATTCTTTTTAAGCTCTTCAAGGATTTTTTCACCAATGTCTGTTGTAGCTTTGTGCCCCGCTTTGCGTAGAATTAAATCTATTTTTTGGTCAGGTCTGATTTTTGTAACATATCCTGTAATTTGGTCACTGCATTCGATTCTTTGAAAAACTTCATTTTTATAAAGCATTCCAATATGGAGACCATCGATTATGCATTTAAAACCAAGAGGTGTTTCTCTTAGAATATAAAGGTTAACTTGCTGTTGTTCTTTGATTTTGATGTTTTTGTTCGCATGTTTTTCCAAGTTCATAGAAGCCATGAGCTGTTTGGCACGTTCATCGAAGTAGATGATGACAAATATCTCGCTGTTCGCTGTGAGAGGGTGAGCTTGTTCATCAAAGGGTAATGTGATGAGACCCTCATCTGTATCGAGATCTTTCACAAGTGTAGACTCTTGAGGTGTTACGTTTTTTACAAATAAGTTAATAAATTGTCCATGTGTGTAGGTCATTTGCTCTATACCTTTATTGAGAAATTGAAATTACATCTAGATGCAGATTAAGTGCAATTAAAATGTTTTTTAATGAAAAATATCAGTGACTTTAAAGGGATATGGGTTATTTTAAAAGATATATATTCATTACGTAAACAATTTAGTTACTTCAAGGAATCGTACGGCCTATGAAAGTTATCGAACATATTAATCGTGCTTCTGGTCAAAAACCATTATTCAGCTATGAAATAGTTCCTCCACCACGAGGGACATGTGCTTCTGAAATTGTAGCTGTGGTTGAAAAATTAGCCGAGTTAAATCCTCCGTGGATAGATGTAACATCGCACTCTTCAACGACATACTACCAAGAAAAGAAAGATGGAAGCATTCAAAAGCGGACTTTAAGAAAGCGTCCTGGAATGATTGGTATCTGTGGTATTATTCAAAATAGATTTAAAATTGATACAGTAGCGCACATGCTTTGCCAAGGGTTCACGAAGGAAGAAACCGAAGATGCTTTAATTGAACTTAATTTCTTAGGTATTGAGAATGTTTTAGCTTTACGCGGTGATGCTTCGAATTTTACTAAGCCTCATCGCCCAGATCGGACTTTAAATAATCAAGCCTCTGATTTAGTCAGTCAAATACAAGATTTAAAGCGGGGACAGTTTTTAGATGACTTGGATAATTCCGCGGGCATGGATTTCTGTGTTGGCGTTGCAGGTTATCCTGAAAAACACTTTGAAGCTCCAAGTTTAAAACTGGATATTCAAAATTTGAAAAAGAAAGTAGACGCCGGTGCTGATTACATAGTGACACAAATGTTCTTCGATAATCAAAAGTACTTTGATTTTGTTTCAAAATGTCGTGATGAAGGGATTAAAGTTCCTATTATCCCTGGCCTGAAAATGTTAAAAACAGCAAATCAATTAAGGTCTTTGCCTAAGAGCTTTTATATAGATTTACCTGATGAGTTGGTAGATCAAGTCTCTGCGGAACCTCAGAGAGCAAAAGAAATTGGTGAAGAGTGGACAAAGCGTCAGGTTAAAGGATTGCTTGATGCGGGTGTTCCGTATATTCATTTTTATGTCTTAAACAATGTGGATTCAGTTATTAGAGTTGTAAAAAGCTTTAAAAAATAAAAGAAAGATCTTATGAGTTTGATAGAAAAAGAGTTAAAAGATATTTTATCTCAACGTGTCGCTTTTATTGACGGCGCTATGGGAACGATGATTCAGCTTCATAAACTGAAAGAAGTTAATTATCGAGGTGAAAAATTCAAAGATCATCATAGAGATTTAAAAGGGAATAATGATTTACTCTCTATTACCCAAGAAAAAATCATTTATGATATTCATATGGCCTATTTACAGGCCGGCGCAGATATCATTGAAACAAATACTTTTAACTCCACATCGATAGCTCAAGAGGATTATGCTTTGGAACATTTGGCCTTTGAGCTTAACAAAGCTTCGGCTCAAGTTGCGAGGAAAGCTACGCAAGATTACTTTTCAAAAAGTGGTCGTAAAGCCTATGTTGCTGGAGCTTTGGGGCCAACAAATAAAACAGCCTCTCTGAGCCCTGATGTTAATAATCCTGCCTACAGGGCTGTCACGTTTGATTCTTTGGTTAAATCTTATAAAGAGCAAATTGAAGGCCTTTTAGCTGGTGGCGCTGAGATTATTTTAGTTGAAACTATTTTCGACACATTAAACGCAAAGGCTGCTTTATATGCTTATGCAGATGTTAAAGAGTACTTAGAGTCTAAATCTTTAGATGTTCCTCCATTAATGATATCTGTTACGATTACTGATTTGAGTGGACGCACTTTGTCAGGTCAAACGGTTGAAGCATTTTGGAACAGCGTTAGGCACAGTAAACCTTTGAGTGTTGGGATCAATTGTGCTTTAGGTGCAAAAGAGATGCGCCCGTATATTAAAGAGTTAGCTCGTGTAGCAGATTGTTATATTTCTTGTTATCCGAATGCTGGATTACCTAATCCTCTTTCTCCTACGGGTTATGATGAAACACCTGAGTCTTTAGCTTACGAGTTAGGTTGTATGATTGATGAGGGTGTTGTGAATATGATCGGTGGTTGCTGTGGAACCACTCCAAAGCATATTGAAGCTTTGGTGAACACGCACAAAAAACGCCAAGGTCGGTCAGAAAACACATGGAGTAAAATTGACCGTAATAAATTGTTCTTATCAGGTTTAGAGCCTTATCAGCATAAAAATACTTTCACTATTATCGGTGAACGCACGAATGTGACAGGGTCTAAAAAATTTGCAAACCTGATTAGAGATAAAAAATACGAGCAGGCCTTAGAAGTAGCTAAACAGCAGGTTGAAAATGGCGCCAACGTTATCGATATCAATTTTGATGAAGGGCTTTTGGACTCAAAAAATGTGATGGTCCATTATTTAAATTTACTCGCAGCTGAACCCGATATAGCTAAAGTTCCTGTTATGGTGGATTCCTCAAAGTGGGATGTGATTCATGCGGGTCTTAAGTGTTTACAAGGAAAATCAATCGTTAATTCTATATCCTTAAAAGAGGGCGAAAAGGTTTTTCTGGAGCAAGCCTTTGAAATTAAAAAATTAGGTGCAGCTGTTGTTGTTATGGCTTTTGATGAAAACGGACAAGCTGTCACGTGTGATGAAAAAGTGCGAATCTGTAAAAGGGCTTATGATTTGCTCACGGAAAAAGTGGGATTAGATGCGCAAGATATTATTTTTGACACAAATATCTTAACTGTTGCTACAGGTTTGGACGAACATAATAACTACGGAGTTGAGTTCATTAATGCAGTAGCGCAAGTTAAAAAAGAGTGTGCCGGTGTTTGGACAAGTGGTGGAGTCTCGAATTTAAGTTTTTCATTCCGAGGACAAGATCATATTCGAGAGTCTATGCATTCGGTGTTCTTATATCATGCCATTCAGGCAGGGCTTGATATGGGGATTGTAAATGCAGGAATGATTACGGTTTATGACGACATAGATCCAGAGCTAAAAGAGATGCTAGAGAGCGTTGTCTTAAATAAATCTGCTGATGCAACAGAGAAGTTATTGGAGTTTTCTAAAAAACTTAAAGTTCAAGATTCATCTAAGGGCGAAGGTGAGCCAAATAAAAAAAATGAGTGGAGAAAACTTTCCTATGCTGAACGTATCAAATACTCCTTAGTACATGGTCTTGATCAGCATATTGATGAAGATACCGCTGAAGCTTTAAATGATTTAAAGCGTTCTATTCATGTTATTGAAGGCCCTCTTATGGCGGGTATGAAGGTCGTAGGGGATTTGTTTGGTCAGGGTAAGATGTTTTTACCTCAGGTCGTTAAATCCGCGAGAGTCATGAAAAAAGCCGTAGCTTATTTGGAACCTTATTTAAATGCTGAAAAAAATGAAAAAGAAAAACTACATTCAAGTCGAGATGGTCTTAAAGATTTGAGTGGTAAGAAGAAAATACTTTTAGCAACGGTTAAGGGTGATGTCCATGATATCGGAAAGAATATTGTAGCGGTTGTACTCGCTTGTAACGGGTATGAAGTTATAGATCTAGGAATCATGACCCCGCTTCATAAAATTATTGAAGCTATAGGAATATATAAGCCTGATGTGGTCGGTTTTAGTGGGCTTATTACGCCCTCGTTGGACGAGATGATTTATAATTTAACCGAGTTCAAAAAACAGGGTATAAATTTGCCAGTTTTAATTGGGGGGGCCACAACTTCAAAAGTGCATACAGCTGTGAAAATGGACCCAGTTTATGACGGTTTAGTTATTCATATTGCTGATGCATCCCGCACAACAGAGATGTTGAATATGGTTTTTTCTGAGACTCACGTGCATGATAATTTTAAAAAAATTAAAGATGATGCCCTATCTCTCAGAGAAAGCTTTTTAAACTCTAATCATGCAGCTGAGTATGTGTCTTTAGAGGAGGCACGAGCTAAAAAATATAAAGCAGATTGGAAAAACATAGATTTTGTTCAGCCTGATTATGCAGGGGTCAGAAAATTAGAGGTTTCTTTAGATGAGGTTTCTGAGTACATAGATTGGTCTCCATTTTTTTGGACTTGGGGACTTAAAGGGACTTATCCACAAATCTTAAAATCAGATAAATATGGTGCTGAAGCTCAAAAGCTTTTTAATGATGTTCAAGATCTACTAGGAGATTGGATTAAAAATAAAACTATTACACCGCAAATTGTGGTTGGTGTTTATGAAGCTCTTGCTGAAGATGAAAAAGTTTTTGTGTATGAAGCTGATCATTTTGAAACTGCCAAAAAAGAACCTCTAGAGTTTTTTGAGTACGAGCGACAATTAAAAATCAAAAATGTTAATAGCGAAACACATTACAGCTTAGCAGATTTCATTTTAGATAAAAAAATTGCAGCAGAAAGTTTACCCTCGAAAAAAGACTATTTAGGTTTTTTTGCAGTCACTGCTACAGATAAAGTTGAGAAGATGGCTTTAGATTGTGAAAAAAATCATGACGATTACAAGGCTATTTTGATTAAAGCTTTAGGAGATCGTATTGCAGAGGCGAGTGCTGAGTGGGCTCATAAAAAAATGCGTGATAATTTTGGGTTTGGTCTAAAAGAGAATTTAACCCGTGAAGAAATTATTAAGGAAAAATACAGAGGGATTCGTCCAGCGCCGGGATACCCTTCATGCCCTAATCACTCTCAAAAAGAAAAAATTTGGAAGCTTTTAGATATAGAGGCTAAAACGGGTATTAGGTTAACAGAAACATATGCAATGTACCCAGGATCAAGTGTATGTGGTTATTATTTTATGCACCCATTTGCAAAGTATTTTGCAATTTAACCGCAGAAATAAATTAAATCTAAAACAGTATTTAAAGCCAAGGTTCGAGCAAGTTTACGATTTTACCTTGGCGAATAATGCTGTTTTTAATTTTTTCAGGTATATTATGTAAAAGCTCTTTTGCGCTTTTAATTTTAATAATATTTTGTTCCTTTGAATGTTCGACGATAAGAGACTTTAAATCAGCTGCAATTTCTGGTGAGAAAAATATGACGTTGAACTCCGAATTAATTTTTTGACTTAAAGAGTCCAGGTTATTGCTGCCTATGGAGCTGATCTCATCATCTATGATAAAGGCTTTGGCATGAAGTCTTTCGGGGCCATTATAAATAATAAAATTAATATCTGGAACTTCTTCTATAACTTTATCTATAGATTTTAAGTAGTGCGCGACTGTAATAGTGCTATGGGTTCCTGTTGCACCGGCTGTTATAATAGTTATTTTTACTTTAGGATTGTTGTTTTTGGCGGTTTTAAGAGCGTTTATAAGATCAGTGTTAAAAGTAATATAAGGTATAAGTAGAGTTATATCTTTTTTAGCGTTGCTGATCAAAGATAGTGTTTTGTTTGTAAGCTCATTGTAGTTAAGAAAGAGAGATGTTTTATCGGAGCTTATAAATTCATATTTTTTTTCGGAGAGCTCATCTTGATAATTTAGAAACCCAGAGAGACTTGTTATGTTAGGATTTCTAATTTTACCTATTACGTAAGAAGGTGCAACAAGTGATTTTCCTGTCATAAAACCAACAACTAGATTGTGGTAGTTTTCCATTTGAATGAGTGTGTCTTCAATTTCAGAACGTGAATGATTTACCTTAGCTGTATAGGCGTAAGGGCTGTAGTACTCAATATTAAACGCAAGCTTAGCGTCTAAAAAAGGCTCATTAGATTTTAAATAAACTTCAAAATCAGTGTAAGATGCATCTCTTGTTTGAGTTTCATCTGTATTTAAAAAATATTCAGTCGATATATTGCGTCCACCAATAATTAAATTTTTATTATCAACTAATAAAATTTTATCATGATTTCCTGTTACAATGCTGTCAACGAGACCCACTTTAAACATTTGAAGTGGATTAAGAGATCTTGAAACTTTATTGTAGACCTTAACGTTAATACCCTCATGAATAAGAGCTGAAATTATCGGTGTTTTCAGAACAGCCATCGAGCCTCTAGCATCTAGCATGAGGTCAATCTTAACACCGCGCCTTTTAGCTTCGATGAGTTTATACATTAAGGCATTACCAATAAAATCATCTTTTAATATGAAAGTTTGAAATTTAATTTCACTTTGTGCATTCTCAATCAGTTTATATCTTGAAAAAAAGGCTTTGTTTGATTCTGCTAAATACTGTATTTGCGCTTTATCAGGAGATATTGTTAGATCTTCAATGTTGTCTATAATTGTGCGAGGATTGATATTTTTTTTGATTAAATCCGCAACGACATAAATAAACAGATCTTCGATATTTTGCTCCCAATTAATATGTTGAGTGCGTAACAAATTAAAAAGCCGTTTATTGTAGATGTTTTTTTGAAGTGTATTACGATCTGTTTTGGTGAGATTTGCAAACCAATTTAAAGCAAGGTATTCGTTTAAAATTTGTGACCCGGATATTTCTTTGTTTTGGTATTTAAGAATACAACCTTGATTCACTATAAGAACATTATGTTGGTCAGTAATAGATGATGGTCCTACTGATTGTGGAATCAGATAGCGATTAATTTTAAAACAAGTTGTGGCAGGAAGAAGCTTTGTTTGTATCTCGTTAATGGTGAGTCGTTTAGTGTAGATGGATTGAGCGAGACCGTTCATTTTTTTTAAATTTTCCGGACCAAATAGATTCGTTAAATCCTGGTTATTCATGCGGGTTGCCATGGAGAAGATAGGCATAAAAAATAAGTTTGAAAATAAAAACAAATTAAATATTTTTTTAATTTGGTCTGTAACAGACTTCATAACGTATCCCCACAGTGTGTTTCAAAATGAATCATTTATAAATTTTAAGACTTATCAGATTTTTAAGATGCAATATTATTTCCAGTTTTTATGGAGAGTAAGTAGTCTATATACGCGTTTAATCCATAATATAAGGTAAAACTTCCCTTTTTTAAAAGTAAGTGATTAGTCACGATTGCAATTTATGTCATATTAATAAGCTTTTTTAAATGCCACCATTGTGGCTTATTGTGAGATAGGGATTTTAAGTTGTCTGTTGTTTGAAAATGGGGTCATATACACTTATGAAAAAAGCGGAGTTATTATTTTTTATTATTGGCGTGTGTTTAAGTGTTCTGATGTTTAAAACAACTATGATTCATACGGATAATACTCAACTTATGGATAAAGTCGTTAAAATCCAAGAGACGGGTGTTTGGACTCATCACGGAAATGCAGCTACAAAAATGGGGTCGTTGCCGGGGAGTTTCTTAACTTTTGTTACCGCAGCACCGATGATGCTTTGGTTTAATCCGTATGCTGCATGCGCAGTCATTTTATTTTTTCATATAATGAGCTATTTCATTTTACGCAAGATTTGTGTTGATCTCATAGCAAATTTCAATCCTCTTTATTTGTCTGTTCTATACTGGTTGAACCCATGGCGAATAGAGCAATCTGAACTTTATAATCCAGGTTATCTATTCTTTTTTGGAGCCCTATTTTTATTTTGTTTGTACAGAATGCACGAATCGAAAATAAAAAACAAAGGCTCCTTTTTTTATAGTTTACTGCTAGTTGTGACTTTAGGTTTCTGTATGCAGGTTCATTTTTCAGTTTTGATACTGGGAGTGGCTGCTTTATATTTTTATCTTAAAAAGGCAGTTAAAGTTAACTATTTAGGCGTCTTTTTCGGGTTGCTCATCGTGGCTGGATCATTAGTCCCTTGGTATTTAAGTTTACAGCACGGTGTGAGCCCTAATATAAAAACAGATACAAGTACCTTTTTGGGTAAAAATTTTATTTTAGTGTATCCGGTTGTAAAAGCTATTGTATATGTATTTCGAATGGGGTCACTTTATTGTGGAAGACATATTTTTTCAGAAATTAATTTTGACTGGGCTGCTTCAGCGCCTCTAATCCAGATTTCGTTGAGTTTTATTTTTCACTTAATGAAGTGGGTTTTAGCCGCATTAAGTTTAATTTTATCTTTTAAATATTTTGGATCGTGGTTGAGTCGAAATTTTAATTTAAACTCAGGAAGTTTTTTTGCAAAAAATAGAATGTTCTTATTTTCTCCCTCATGTGAAGAAAGTTTTAGTGACCTTCTCGTGAATGCAATTTTTATTGGAGTTTTCGTGTCAGCATCTTTATCTCCTGTAGAGTTTAACCATTGGCATTTTGTAGTTTGTTTTCCTGTGGTGATATTCTTGATATTATTTAATTTTAAGACGTACTTAGAATGGCCTGAGTGGTTAAAACGTAGACTTTTAAAAATCTCGTTTATAAACGATCAAAAAATAAATTTAAGAGAGGCTTGTGTTATAAATTTTTTAGCTGGGATTTTTATTGTATGGGGAATATTTATGTCATTAGGCAGTCGCACGCACAGCATTAATAATGATTATGCTCGCGATTTTCAAAAGCATTATTATCCTGTTACTTCTTCAGATAGTAACTAGGTGTAATAAATCTTAAAGCACGTAAGAGGTTAAAACTTATTCGTTTTGATAAGATGTTTTAAATTGAAATGTGAAAGTTTTAAACGTGTAAAATGAATGTTCATTTATTTAAAATTTGTAAAATAAAATAGATGTTTATGCTCTAGACTTTACTTTTTGTATGAAGACTTTAGACGGCTTATTATGTTTTAAACAGCTGTATTCAAGGTAAGTAGCAGGCCCATACTTTGCTTTGTATATCTAAAACGACTTAAGGATTTGAATGCACGTTAAGTAGAGGGGGCCTGTTGAAAAAAATATTTAATCACCTTTCGATAAAACTTATAATGACTCTTATTGTATCTACATTAGTATCTTTTCCAGCACATGCTGATTTCTGGAGTAGGTTAAGAGATGCTGCGGTGAGTGCTGTAGGGACTGTGGTTACCGTGGCGACGAGTACAGTAGCTAAGATGGGTACAGCACTAGGTATCGGACAGTGTAATGAGAGATTAAGTTCATATAGAGATAGTTTAAGTCAAAAGTTGGGTCAGTCTGGGAGTTTAGCTCTAATGGCTTTAAACAAAGTTAACAGTATTGACATAAAAAAGGCGTCTAAAGAGTAAATGTATTTGCGCACTTAAGATTTTTTTTTGTAATATGTGAGGATGAGTCCAATACACACGCCGAATCGTGATCTTAAATCGCGTTTACATGACATTATATTTGAATCTGATACACCGGAAGGTAAAGCGTTTGATGTAGCTCTCATTGTTTGTATTGTTTTAAGCGTAGCTATTGTGATGCTAGAGAGTATGCCTTCGGTGAAATTAGAGTACGGTCGTTTTTTATATGGATTAGAGTGGTTTTTTACAGTTTTATTTTTTATAGAATACAGTTTAAGGGTGTACTGCATCCAAAAGCCGATGAAATATATCTTAAGTTGGTACGGAGTTATAGATTTACTTTCGTTTGTTCCGACAGTGATAAGCCCATTTATTCCGGGAGCCCAGTCTTTGTTACTTATACGGGCTTTGCGTTTATTGAGAATCTTCAGAATTTTTAAGCTTCAGTGGTATTTTAATGAGGGTGTTTTCTTAATCGATGCTTTAAAAGCTACACGAGCTAAAATCACAGTGTTTCTTTTTACGGTGGTGATCATTGTCACTATAAGTGGTGCTATCATGTATTTAGTTGAAGGTGAGTCATCTGGGTTTGTTTCTATTCCAACAAGTATTTACTGGGCTGTCGTGACACTCACGACGGTTGGATATGGTGATATTTCTCCTCGTACGGGTTTAGGGCAATTTTTGGCTTCTGTTTTGATGATTTTAGGGTATGCGATTATTGCAGTACCGACGGGTATTGTAACTTCAGAATTAACTCGCGGTCGTCAGACAAAATTAACACAAATAGCTTGCGCTCATTGTGGGGCTGAGGGGCATGATTCAAATGCAAAATTTTGTAAATTTTGTGGAGAATCTTTAGAAGTGTAATATGGCCGTGTCCTTCAGCAAAAGTCTAGTCTTTGAGCAAAATATTGAACTCAAACTTTTAAATAGATTTATTTTTGGGCAGATCCTCAGGCTTCATTAATTTTTATAAAGAGTCTTATATAATTTGTTACAAAACTTAGCTTTGTGATTTTTTGATAATCTTCTTTAAATTGAAAGATATTGACTTAAATCACTGAAATCTCTAAGTTTTAATCTTTATAAAAAGAGGAGTAAACCTATGAACATGAATTACTTGATGTCTCCTGTTATTGCAGGGGTTGTCGGTCTTGTGATTGCTGCTGTTCTCTATTTCAGAGTAAAAGCGCAACCAGCTGGAAACGAAACAATGAACAGAATTGCAGGCTACATTCGCGAAGGCGCGATGGCTTTCTTAGTGCGTGAGTACAAAGTTTTAGCCGTATATTGTATAGTTGTAGGCGCATTAATATTTTTTGCATTAGGTGCTGTTGCATCTGCATGGTTCATCTTAGGTGCTGTGTTGTCTTTATTAGCTGGTTTTGTGGGAATGAAAGCTGCGACATACGCAAACGTTCGTACAACGCAAGCAGCGGCCTCATCAACTAAAGGGAATGCCTTATTAGTGGCTCTTGATGGTGGAGCTGTTATGGGTTTGTCTGTTGCAGGTCTTGGTTTAATTGGTTTAGGTCTACTTTATTACTTCTATCAAAATGATCAACAAGTTGGAACTGTATTGCATTCGTTTGCAGTAGGGGCCTCATCTATCGCATTATTCGCACGTATTGGTGGTGGTATTTACACTAAAGCAGCTGACGTTGGTGCTGATATCGCAGGTAAAGTGATTGAAAACATTCCCGAAGATGATCCACGCAATCCAGGTGTTATCGCTGATAACGTGGGTGATAATGTTGGTGACGTTGCAGGAATGGGTGCTGATATTTATGAATCAATGGTAGCGGCTATTGTTTCAGCTATGGCTATCGCTTTAACAATTGAAGCTGTTGCATTACCCCAAATTATGGTTGATGCCAATGTCGAATCAGGCGCAGCTCGTTTAATGGCTGTTGGTCTTCCTTTAGTTTTATCAGCTATTGGTATGATTATTTCTATTGTTGTTATTTTCTTAGCGCGTGCTTTGAAAAACTCTAAACCAGCAACTGTGTTAAGAGCTTCTTTAATGTTACCTCCGGTCATCTTAACTGTTGTATCATTTATTTTAATGCCAATGATCGGTGTTACACAAAATGTAACATGGGCATTAGCAGCGGGTGCTTTTGGCGGTGCTTTAATCGGTTTAGTCACTGAGTACTATACAGCGATGAAGCCAATCAGATTAGTGGCTGAGGCCGCTGAAACTGGTGCTGGTACTGGTGTTATTAGAGGTTTAGCTGTAGGTATGGAGTCAGTTGCTCTTCCTACAATTATTGTTGTTATTGCAGCTTATGTTGCGGATCACATGTTAGGTTTATACGGTATCGCTCTTTCTGCTGTAGGTATGTTAGCTGGTACAGCAGTTGTAATGACGGTCGATGCTTACGGTCCTATCGCAGATAATGCTGGCGGTATTTCTGAAATGTCTGGATTACCGGCTGGTGTTCGTGAAATTACAGATGAATTAGATGCTGTAGGTAATACAACAGCAGCTATCGGTAAAGGTTTTGCAATTGGTTCTGCGATTTTAACAGTGCTTGCCTTATTCTCTGCCTTCAACATGGAAGTAAATCATGTGCGTGTAGCAAATGGTTTAGCTAAAATGCAATTAGATTTAACTTCATCTGGAGTTTTAATTGGTATTTTACTTGGATCAATTTTACCATTCTTAGTTGGTTCAACAACTATGACATCTGTTGGCCGTGCTGCTGGTAAGATAGTTGTAGAGATTGCTCGTCAGTTCAAAGAGATTCCAGGTTTATTACAAGGTAAGGCTGAGCCTCAACCTGCTAAGATCGTTGATATTGCCACTTCAGCGGCTTTATATGAAATGATTTTACCTGGTATGATTGCGGTCGTTGCTCCAGTGATTGTTGGTTTTATGATGGGACCTCAAGCTTTAGCGGGTTTATTAGCGGGTGGTATGGCTGTAGGTGCAGCGATGTCATTATTTATGGCTAATGCAGGTGGCGCTTGGGATAACGCTAAGAAGTTCATCGAAAAAGGTGGTCTTCCAGGACACAAAAAAGGTTCAGATGCTCACAAAGCCGCTGTTGTAGGTGATACTGTGGGTGACCCATTCAAAGATACTTCAGGACCTGGTATTGCTATCCTTATTAAAGTTATGTCAGTTGTGTCGTTATTAATCGCTCAATTGATCGCTTTAAAATAATTTTAATACATAATTAAATTAAAAGGCCGATACATGAAAGTGTATCGGCCTTTTTTATTTTGTATTCATGTAATATAACTTCAAATTACTAGTATCTCTGAATAAGATGATATCCAAATCGAGTGCGGACTATACCTGAGGTGTCTCCAATCTTCAGAGCTTCTAAAGCATTCCTGAAATCTTCATCTAAAAGATGTAATTTTTTAGAAACATCGCCTAAATCACCCCCAGCAGAGGCTGAACTACATTGGCTGAATTTTTGAGCAAGAGAAGTAAAAGCTTTGCCTTGTTTGAGGAGTTTTTGGATATCTTCAGCCTCAAATTTAGATTTAACTAGGATATGGCGTGTGCATAGTGACATTTATCAATATTATTGCATAATAAAGGTGAATTGAAAGGAAATTTTATGTCTAAAACTACTAAATCAAAAGCGAAAATTCAAATCGGTATGAAAGATTCTCAAAGAAAAGAAATCACTCAAGGTTTGTCTGCATTACTTGCAGATAGTTATATGCTTTATATTAAAACGCATAACTTTCATTGGAACGTCGAAGGACCAATGTTTAATACTCTCCACTTAATGTTTATGGAGCAATACACAGAGCTTTGGAATGCGTTAGATCTTATTGCTGAAAGAATACGTTCATTAGGAGAGTATGCTCCAGGTTCTTACAAGCAATTCGCGGCTCTGACATCTATTAAAGAAACTGATAAAGTGCCTAAAGCTGAAAAAATGATTGAAGAACTTATTTCAGGTCACGAAATTGTGATTCAAACTGCTCGTAAGTTATTGCCTTTAGCTGATGAGGCTCATGATGAAGTGACTGCAGATTTATTAACTCAGCGTTTACAAATTCATGAAAAAACATCTTGGATGTTAAGATCTTTATTAGCGTAAATTAAGTCATAAATACTGTAAAAACTCCGATATTTATCGGAGTTTTTACTCTAACGCTCCATATTTTTTAAGAATATTGATAATATTCAAATTTTCTTTTTGCTGAGCGCGCTCTAAAGCTGTTTTACCATATCTGTTTTTAATATTAATATTTGTAAGTTTGTTTTGAACTATCGCTTCCACGAGGTCTTCGTTGTTTCTTTCGACGCTCATATGTAATGGGCTTTGTCCATTGTTATCCATAATATTTGGGTCTGCATCCGTTTTTAAAAGTTCTTTCGCAATATCTGTTTTACTGTTTACGACAGCGGACATTAAAGCTGTCTGTTTATTCATGTTTTGTAAATTTAAATTGATATTTGGCTGTTTAAGGAGAAGTTGAAACGCTTCGAGGTGACCTCGCTCTGAAGCCCTTATGAGAGGCGTTTGGTTGTTGTAGTCTTGAGTGTTGACGTCAATATCTCGATGATTCAGTAAAATTTTCATAGAATCTAAACTTCCGTACAGAGTTGATTTTAACAAGGCTGTTTCTCCAAAACGATCTTTTTGATTTATTTTAAGTTTGGGGTGTTGAAGAATCTTCGAAAGTAAATGCGTTTCGTTCTTTTGCGTATAGTACATTAAAGCGGTTAATCCATTGTTATTAGCCTCATTAATATCTGTATATGGATGTTTTAAATACGTGAGAACAAGATTTTGAGCATTTAATTCTGCAATCTTCGGTAAAATCATTTCAGAGAAAATAAATTTTTTAACTTTGTTTTGTGTTGTATTGAAGCTTTGAACTTCAGATATCAAGTGTTGTTGAATCGTATCAGGTTGTGTGTTGAGCCAATGGATAAGTTTACCTATATCATTTGTAACATAAGAGTTTGTGTAAAGAGCGAGTTTTTGAATTTTAAAATCAAAATGTGAGTTTTGAATTCTTGAGAGTTCTTTCGAGTAGTCAGACACTTTGTATAAACCTAATCTGTCGAGATCCTTAACAAAATCAGGTGAAGAAATATATTTAAGAATATCCTCAGGGTTTTTAGAGTCTTTTAATTGCAGAAATTCAAGAATGAGTTTTTGTTGATCGATGTTTTTGTCGATAAAGTGAGAGCTTCTCTCTTTGCCACGGGCAATTTCGATTTGAGAATGAAGTTCAATAGGCGAGTAGAGTTTGAGGTTTAGTTTGTCGTAAGCTCTAGAGTATCCTTTTTCAAAATTATATTGGTGTTCATGAGGACTAAAATTAGAGACTTCGCTCTCAAGATGTAATAAAATATCTCTTTGAATAAATTCTCTAGTTGCTTTCTCATTCGTTATACCATTTTCATCACCTAGTTTTACAGGAAATGCTAAATCATAACCTTTCTCTTTAAGTGAATTCGAAACAGCATTTAAGAAAGATTGCATTTTTTGATTGGGAATATTTTGTATTTTATCTACAAATGCAATTTGTCTAACTTCGTTTGTTGTAGAGTCTTTCGCTGTTCCCAAAACAACTGTGATATGGCCTGAAGATTTAAAATTCTTATCCGTCATCGTAAAATAGATAAAATTTGGATCTAAAGCAGTGGAGAAATAATTTCGTGTCGAACAGTCTTTTCCTAAACAAGATCGAAACGGAGCTTCTTGTATAGAAAGAGATCTTACGCGAAGGGAACCATTTTCTTTTATGGTGAAATTTGATTTAAGGACTTCGTTCTCTAAATTTCTTAGAAGACTTTCAGGGTTTTCATTTTTTGAAAATCCTGTCGGGAATTCTATTTTTAGACTCAACATAAGTTCGTTGAACTGTTGCTTATAGCCGAGTTCAGAAGCAAACTGATTTCGTTCATCCAGTATTTTACGGAAGCCCTCAATTTTCTCTAAAGCGTTAGGACTTTTAAGTAAAACTTGAATGGCTGGATTTGTAAAGCCGATGGTGTTTACGAGGTCAACCATAGCTTGTCGGATCTCTTTTGTGTTTTTTCCTTTTTTTTGCATCCAAGACTCTATGTATTGTAGAGACATAAATAAGGCTTTAGCCTTCGCTTTAAAATGCGTGTGTTCGTTTTTCAATTCGGCTAAGATCTCACGATTGGATGTATTGATCATTTTATTAAGGTATTTTTCAAATCTATTTTTTAATTGCTGTTCATACTTTGATTTTGCATCACGGTAGGTTTGTTTTTCTATTTGAGATGAGTTTTTATGAAGAGATTTTTGCATATTAACAAGGGCCGCTGGCATTTCGGGGTCTTTATAATCTAGAATTTTTTTCCAATAGCCTAAGTTAGCCTCGATTTGAAAGATATTATTTCTGACTTGAGCTGATGTGATGATTTGGGAATTAATAAACTTACTAAGATTTTCAGGTATAGAGTAGATCTTTTCTATATGCCGGATCGTGTATTCAGGAAATGGAATTTTCTTAAGTTCTGGGTGTTTAGCTAAGATATCTGTCACTGATTTAAGATTGTAATTACTTAAGGGTACATCAGGATCGCCAAAATACATTTTAAGATACACTTCGAAAACATCAGATTGATGAGGATGTAAAAGC
>JBKBTW010000015.1:0-25125 GCA_046291245.1 Pseudobdellovibrio sp.
GATAAAGCGTAAAAAAGCTTTTCCCGCCACTGGCTGGTTCGGCCTGGGCAGCTCCTGTTCCGATGTGATTCCTGCTAACAACTCTTATGTTGCTCTGCTTTAGCGATCGCTATTCTGGTTAGTGGTAAAATAAATCTGTTTTTTGCACAAAGTTTTTTCCTTTAATTCATTTTTGGAAAAGCAGAGCCACTGCCTGGTTTTTTTAAACATCAGACCAAATCGTTTCTTGAGAATATTCACGACTATCACTTTCATCAAAGAATTCAGAAAATAGTTGAATATGTGTCGGTGGCCCGCGGTCTTCATCTAGTTTGATGGGTTTTAATATCGAAGTTTCATTTAAGCTTTTTAAAATGGCCTTTGCTGCTGTTTTGTCTTTTATTGCAGCTATTTGTTCTATCCGTCCTTTACAGATCAGACATGTCGTCACATCGATCTCGAATGTACGTTTTAACATATCTGACCACCTCATGCGCTCACGTTTTTGTTTGCGTTTGAGTTGTTCTTCGTAAAATATATTTTTTTGACTAGCGACAGCGACACCCGCCGCTAAAGGCACATTGCCTTTAGCAATAATTTCAAAATTTTGTGTTGATTTTATGACGACAAGATCGCGATCTTTAAAATTAGGTGCAAATACTCCGTGATACCTAATCATATTAAAACCTGGCGGTGGAATCAAAGCCACAAGCCTTGCAATAAACTCTAATGGAGTAAAGCTTACGTGTGTTGTGCCACACTTCCATGGGGTTTTTAACTCATACAACAAGCCATTTGGATAGAATTCAGTTAACCGCTTGGTAGCTACAGGACCACGGCTCATGTAGCGTACTAACTTTTCAAGTTTTTTTGTGTCACATCCGCTAATGGCTACTTTGGCATTTAAGCTAAAGCCTTCGTTGTTAAACGAATATGGATCTAGGATTGAAGAGGCTACATTTGAAGAATTAAACTCTCCATACCGCTGAACCTTATTTGCTATAGATGTCTTTGAAATCTGGTTCAGTAGTTGGTCTTCAGAATCATCGCTAAACTCTAACTGAAGTGATTCATCCAGACGTAGCTTATCCAGTAATTTTATGACTTTAAGTTTAATCTTTTCAGTTACTTGACGTAAATCGTTTGGATCAATTTCATTTAAAACGTGAAAACTATACTCACCACTTGCCTGCTTAATAAAAACACCGTCAGCAAATAGCGTATGAAAATGTACATTTAAATTTAAAGCCGATCCGAAGCGCTGAATAAAAGTTACGGACCCTGTTTTTAATTGTGCGGAGCTGATTTTTTTATATGCTGTGGCTTTATATTTACGCTTATAGAATTTAGAAATTTCTTTTACATAAGCTGATAATACAGAATTTGTTAGACTTGAGTTATAGGCCATCAAGTACCTTAACTTGTATGGAAACGATAAAACCCACTGTCGGTATTTAACGCGAGGTAAAACATTATCCACTAAATGAGCAGCTTCATCATTAATTCTTCTTGCGCAACAACTCGGACAAAATCCACGTTGCTTACAAGAAAAAGCGACAATACCTGTAAGTTTGCATGTGTAACAATACGTTCGAATAAAACCATTCTCTGGAATTCCGCAGCTTAGATAATTTTCAAATTCGTTTTTTACAAATTCAGGAATGTTATGACTGATTACTCGTTGCTGCTCATTAATGAACTTTGGCCAGTAAGTCTTTATAGTGCGGTAGAATAGATCGGCCTCTGGCTTACGCCTTGTATACCTTTCAAAGAAGAGCTTTTTAACTACGGGCATGTTTTATAGAATCATGCCGTAGCAATCAGTTCGCCGGTCTTTAAGCTAGCTTGTTTGTCGCGTGTGATGGTATGGCGTCGAAATTCGGACCAAGATCACGGCCGGGTCGTTCAAATATAACCATCTCCAACGATTCTTTGGTTTAGAGGTAACTCATGTCAAAACTCTGCTAGAGTGTCGCGATTTAACTATAAGTTTCAATAGTTTACGTATTTTGTAGTGTTTAGTGTTAATTTGTAGTATTATTAATACATGATGGAGGCTCTATGGGATTACCGAAAACTGTTAGATTCGAAGAAGAACTTGAAGAAAAATTAGAAAAATATCTTGAGGCCAACGGCATCAGGTTCTCACAGCTAGTTAATCTAGCCGTTTCAAAGTTTATCTCTGAACCTCAATCAATACAGCTTGCACCCGTTGATACCAAAGATTTTATGAAAACTGCGACTAAGGCTTTTCATAAGCATAAAAACGCAATGGACAAATTGAAGTGAGATTGATTTTAATTCCGACATCAGAGTCCGTCATTGCTGTAAATAAATATGTTTGTGAACAAGGCGGTAATCCACATCACTGCAGTGATATCGGAAAAATAGAAAGTGCGATTTCAACCGCATTTTACCCAGGCTCATATCCGTTTGCACACGGAGCAATTTCAAGAGTCGCAGGGGCTTTATGCTTTTACTTAGTTAAAAGCCACGCGTTCACTGACGGTAACAAACGAACTGGCGCATTAGTCGCTATCGTATTTTTAAATCAACACGGGCTTGATCTAGATTATCTAATAGACGAAGAAAAAAATATAAACGGCTTGGCTGAAGTTATTGAAAACTGTGCTGCCGGAAATATTACACGGGATCAACTTATGGATTGGTTTGAGTCTCATAAGGATTATCTAGAAGACTAAAACAAGGCCGTTCAGAGTATGCCCTGCGCCACCAAGCAAGTCTAGTGGTACAAAGAGAAGAATTCGTATCGCGCTTTAGCTCAACGCCATCTCCAGCTTAAAACTCAATTAATGTGAGTATAAAAACCAAGTTCACATACCGCGCAGAAAAAGTATTCGGCACAATCAAATTAAGTGGCTGCTTGGTGAATCCCGACTGAGTACAGCCGGGATTTCTTTTGAAGATCCATCAAAAATTAAATTTCAATCTCGATATGTTTCGATTTTTTAGGTGTCGGCGTATCTGGTTTTATGTTTTTCTCACGTCTTCGGAAGTTCATAATTTGCGACATAAATTTATCAGCAGTTTTATAAAATGATTCACGATTACGTATAACCCAAGATTTTTTCTCTACTATTTTAGACGTATTTGAATGATTAGTTTCAGCCGATTTTTCAAAATTAAATGTTTGTAAAGCTTTTGCTAAATCTTCAAGAGTTTTAGATTTTAGTTCATTAAGTGTTTTTGAATTTTCGATCAATTCCCGATTAAGAGTACGATTTCCAAAGCTTTCAATTCGGCTTTGGATAAATTCTTCACTTTCAACATAAATTTCAATACTCTCTCTTCCGCGCGAAGCAGATACATAAAATTGCTGTGCAGAGATGGCTTTGCCTCCGGCATTAGTCATTGCTAAAATTGCGTGATCACAGGTTTTACCTTGCGATGAATGAGACGTTGTCACGTATCCATAATCAAAAAATGAATAATCTGATTTAATAATTCTTCCGTCTTCAAGAAAAATTTCGCTATCTTTAAAATCTTTCACACGAACGACTTCACCATTTGTGACACCAAATGATTTGTTGTTTTTTTGAAGAATAATTTCATCACCTTTTAAAATTTCGATGCTCTTTTTATTTAATACATCAAAATCACTTGTTTTGTGAAGCATTGGATTTAGTTTCATTACTTCTGAGGTTTTTTCATTTTTTAAAATCACATGATAGTTGTCTTTATCAACAACTTTCCAAAGAGAATCTTTCTTAAAACTATCAACTTTTTTATGAAAAATCACATAATGTGGGTCATGCGATTGTGCGATATAAGCATGAATATTGTTTTTCTCAGCTTCTGTAAATCTGACAGAGGATAAAACTTCTCTGTTTAAAACTTCGTCACGGTTTAAATTTATTGATGTCCTAATGTGAGCTGTTAAAGTATTAACTTCGTGTCTTGTTGGCGTTACAAGAAGAACTGACTTACCCTCTGCTCGACGTGTAAGGTAAGATTCAGTGATCTGTTTATAGTCTAGCTTTTGGTGTAAATCCTTATCAGTGATTTCAGCTTTATTTTTTAAAACATCGTCAACTGACTTGATCACGCCCATCTCTTTAAACTTAGCCCAAGCATTTTTATATTTTTGATTTTGAAGGTCTAAAACTGCATTTTTATAGCTTACATTTTTTTGACGAATGATCGTGTTAAGCTGGTTTGTTTCAATGGATGAGTATAGCTTTAAGGCACGTAAAGCATCACCTGCTTCGACACCGTGATGCTGCTTAATATCGCCAACAAGTAAAATTTGCGTATTATATTTATCTGCAATTTTAAATAAAGAATCCATCTGTGCTGATGAAATAAATCCAGCCTCATCAACGATTAAATACCCGTTCGTTAATTGAGCTTTAAATTCTTCAGATTTAAACAACACATTTTGCAATGTTTGAGCTGGTATTTTCATGTCTTTTTCTAAATTTTGAGTCGCTGCGGCTGTCGGTGCAGTAGCTAGAACAGAAATCTGATTTTCTTTTATGACCTCGCAAATATTGCTCAAAAGAAAGCTCTTTCCAGTGCCTGCTGAGCCATCAAGATAATACACTTGATTTTTAGATTCTAAAATATTTTTAAAAGCGGTTTTTTGCTCTGGATTTAAAATGTGGATATTAAAATCTGATCTGATTTTTTTTGCATTAAATTTGTCCTTATTTTGGTCAACGAACTCAGAAATATACAGCTCATGACTTAGCCCTTTAATGGTTCCGATCTTATCGTCATCAGCTCGAAATAGCCCTTGATTGGTGTCTATTAGCTTATCTGTAATATTTAAATTAAAGCTACCGTAACTAAACTTAATTGCAGCACTAATTAATTCCTGTTTTGAAACGACAGAGTTGCGTTCAAAAACATGTTTTATTGCAAAATTAAAGGCATCGATGTCATTTTTAGTTTCAAACTCGGTGTTAATGTTTAATGGGTTTTTAGAAGTTTTAACTAACGAGTCACCGTTGATTTTTTCGATCACTTTAGCACGAGATACGACCTTTTCTAAAAGTTGTAATTGCTCGCGTGAGAGTTCGCCTTTTTGAAGTTCGATAGCGTCTTGAATTGTTAAGTTTTTAGACTTAGCTTTTCTGGTTTTTTCAGTAACAAGTGCTATTTCTTTATTCGTAGCCGTGCGCCCAAGTTGTGATTCTAAGTCCGCTGTTTTTTGTTTAATGGACTGAGATCTTTTAGAAAATTTCGCGCAAATTTCAGGAGTTATTCCTTTGATTTCCCATCCGTGTTTTTTGTGCTCGATTTCATAGCCCAATTCACGCACTTTTTTAGCTAAAACGTGTCTGTAGATTTCAGTGAAATAATTGGCTTTGTCGTAGATTTGATGGGCCTCAAGCGCTTTGTATTTCTGCTCTATTTGGTCCCAGGTCACATTAAAAAATAAGTTATGCGAATGCAGCTGAGGGTCGTTAGCACGTGATGTTGTGTGTGTGACGGAAGAACACAGCACACTGCCGGTTTTTCTGACCGTATCTTGATTGTTCACTCGCACCCGAGTCTGAGCCATTTTTTCAATCTCTTTTATCGCGTAAGCGGTAGCTTCTTCGTGGGACTTAATCAGTCGGTAATCACCCATAGTGACAGCAAGAATTGAGACTGACTTAGGCGCTGATGTTGTTGCATCAAAATACAGTCTTCGCCCTTGAACAGTGCGTGCTGTTAAGTTTTTACCAGTGTTTGGATTTATATTTTTAAGAAGGGCTTTAAATTCATTTTCGGTTATTGGTTTTAATGGATCAAAACCAAGGCGGGAGACAAGACTTCCATGCCAGCGCATCGGCATGTCGCTGTAATATTTTGTGAGGTTTTCGGCGTTGTCGCCAATGGCCTGCGAGCTTCGCTCTTCGCCTTCAGATACGAATTCACCTTGAGACAAATGGTCCTTCATATATTTCTCAGCAGCAGCCATGACAACTTGTACTTTTATCGAAATCATATCTCTCCCAACTTAAGCCTATTTCACTAAAAATGTAAAAATAAATTCTTTGACACTATCCCCTAATTTTTAGGTTCAAAAAAATGAAGCGGCTTTCGCTTCAAATTTTAAATCAATATTTGAAAATAATTTTGTGAATTTTTACGTCGAAACTTGGTTGAAATTCAGTTCACCTTTTTGTTTATAACCGGATATTTTCTGGAAAGAATTCGATCTAAATTCGGAAAATTATTTAGAACTATTCCTGATAAAAACCTGAAAACATTTCGCTTTAAACTTAGATCAAAACCGTTCAGATTCTGGTTAAATTTTGGAAAGTTTTTAGATAAAAAGCAGTTCAAAACTCGATCGATTTATGGTCAAAACCAGAGAAAATATTTAATCAATTTAAGTTCAAATCCATGTATTTCTTTAGAACCTCAATCGGCATATTTGCACCACTGTCTTTGAAAACTTTGTGTATTTTTTTTATCGAAATTTCTTTAGACTTTGCATCGATCAAATATGATTTAACCTCACTTAACACAGGTTCCCATTTTAACATTGGGTCTGCATCTTTAAGCAAAAAATCGAGTCCATTTTTAAGTTTTTTTTGATCAAATTCTTTGATTTTTTTAGGTGTATTCATGGTATTTTCCTTTGCAATGTTTGGTTTATTTATTGAAAATTTTCTGGATTTCTTCTTTGAAATTAACGTCATAAATGGAAGTATTTTTTACGACATATTTGTAAATATTTTTCTGATTTACTTGATACTTTCTGTGATCAAGATTTGATGATTCTTGGAAAGAATATTGAAGACTAAGACCTGGAAAGCTTGCATAAAACTCGACAGAGAAGTTGTTCTTTTTACCACCACTTTTAAGTAGCCTAAAGGCATCGTTTTTAACTCTGAATTCTTCTTTTTCTGTGATCGTTGTGGTGGTTCTTTGTACGAAAAAACCCGACGTAGATTTAGATTTATGTTGGACTTTTTTAAGCCCTAAAATAGCACTTGCATACTTGTTCGTTTCCTCATCAATGTTCTGATTAAACACGCTATTTACAAGGTTTGAATCTAACGCCTTAATCGCGTCTTGGGCTTCATATCCACCGCCTAAAGCTAGCCTTAACCCTGGTATGTTCTGTGTTAAATAAACCGTCGCGCACCACTTACTTCTGGCCGTTGCTTGGAACTTACTATCGTTCATATGGATGTAGTCTTGAACCTCATCAGCCCATAGAAATATCGGGCGATATTCATCGTTTAATTTCTGTCTATTTTGTACAGCTTTTTGAAAGGCGTACTTCCATAACAAGTTACTAATTTTTCCGACTTCGCAGTACTCTTCGGTCGGCATATTAACTACAATGACCGCACCGTTCATGATCCATTTAGGCGTTATATTCCCGGTTGATCCGAAAAGCTTTTTAAGGATTCCAACGTTAAATTTAAACAGCATCGAAGATAAGGCCGTGATCACGATAGACCTAGTTTTTTCGTTTAAACTTTGAAACTCTTCTGAGAAGAAATGTAAGGCTAATCTTAGGTCGTTTTTTGCCATGATTTCTTGTTCAAAATTAGGTATTAACTCATCAAATGGTGTATTATTATTTAAGGCTTTAAATAAGCTAAAAAGCACTTCAAACGTGATTTGCGTGTCGTGATATTTAATTAAGGCGATAGTCATAAGATGGGTTAAATACTGCTCTGTAACTCCGTCCCAAAACCCATCACTGCTTGATACTTTTTGATCACGAAAGTTGTTCGTAATCTGTTTTAAAATAGTGACAATGTTTAATTGAAAATCATCAGTCTTGTTACCATTTAAAGTTCGTAAAAATTCGATAATATTTAAACTAAACTCTTGTTCCGTGTTTTTTATTCCGAAATGTATGATGGAGTTTTCTCTAGAAGTTAATTTTGATAGCCTTAACCAGTGATTGAGTTCATCGTTATCAGCCTTAGCGCATAGAACAAGGCCACCAAAGCCATGCTCTAAGTAAGCACAGCCTAACACCGCACCGAACCCCGAACTCTTCCCAGAGCCAGTGGCTCCGTATATTTTAACACCTCGAAATGCGGTAGCCAAAGTAAATGGCTCACTGAATGGCGATAGCCTTAGTAAGGGTAAATCTAATGCCCATGGCTGATTGAGTGTTGTCATTTCATGGTAATTTTTTAGAATCCATGCGGGCTCTGTGCGGCGCTTAAAAGGTGCCTTCATAGCTAATTCTTTTTTCTTGGTTGCATCAATTCAAACTGAGATTTAATAAATTCTGGAGATGGAGGAAATAGCTTAATTAAGACACTAAAGTTCAGAAATAAGGAAACAATAATTCCTGCCAATAGCAAACGATTGTACCTTTTCATCCTTGTTAACTCGAACTGAGTCGTTCGCACTAAAAGTGAAAAATCGTTTTTTATTTCTAAAATATTTTCATTGTTCATATGTTCTTTCCTTTCAATGATTATGTTGCAATTATTTTTTTAAATATGGGGCTTCATCTAGTACTAGTTGAACAAGTAGCGGGCCTTCCACTTCGGTTCTTCCTGGCGCGTTCATGGCTCTATTTGAAAGTCGTTCTGCTACTTTTCCTAAAGCACCGGCAACACCTTTTTTAGTGGCATTCTCTGCACTTGGATTTTCAACGTAATCGCCTTGTGAGTTTTTTGATCTTTCAACTTGTGAATCCGCCGCAATCGCCGTAGCTGTTGCAAAGAACGAAGCTATACCAAACGTTATATCATCTGCGTGATAACTTCCTTTCATACCTACTCTGCCTAAAACATCTAATCCAGAGGCTTTTAAAGAGTACTCACTTAGAATACTTCCGCCGGAAATTGTTTTAAAATTGAAAAGGATTCGTTTTAATTCATCATCTAGAATGGCTTCGCCATAAACTTTTGAATCTTTATATAAACCACTTACAACAATACCAACAACTGGCGTGGGAACGCGGCTTGAGGCCACAATATCCTGCTTAATGATGATTTTTAAAATCGACCCTGAAGATAAACCATCTAGCTTTTTCTGAGCTGCGCTCTTTGGAAGAACTACGAATACATTTTCAACAGAATTTGAAGATAATTTTGCAAAGTACTGCGGAAGATTGGATTCTCCGCTGGTAATTTCTTCAGAGATATTGCCATGAGATGAAATACTTCGAGACTGATCACCACTATCTGAAAAGTACTTTTGCGCGATATACTTCTTTCCATGATTTTTACCAACCAAGGGCATCTCTTTAGATGAAGTGTTATCTTCTATAATGAGTCCAGGTTGTGGTTTAATAGCCGGTGTTTGCTCTTGTCTTGGTTTAGATTTAGCTACGCCTTGGCAATCACCAGCACAAATGACCTTAGCCTGTAAGACCTGAGCTTTTATAAGAGCAAAACTTAAAATTAAAAAGAATTTCATTTTAAACCTCATTTTGAGCTAAATACCTTGGTTTTTTCGATGTTTTTGATATCAAATTCAGGCCTATTTGACTCAATTTCTTTAAGTATTGATTTTGGTGTATCGTCTAAAGGCTTAAATTTTACTAACGAAATCTTATCTGATTTAACATAAGGAAATTGAGTTAAGCGCGGAACACCATAATCACCGATAATTTCGATGTAATCATTGTGCAATTTTTTATTCACAATCAGATCAAAAACATAAGTTGAATCCACACAGTGAACTATGAAATTAGTAGAACGTGCGACATTTGAAATCTCTAATGAAAATCTAGATTTATTTCGCTCAGATATATGATTTAAAATTCCTGATCCTGGAGTTATCACTTCGTCGATTTCACAGGGCATTTTTACACTTGTTGCTAAGCCTGGGCTTAAATAGATTTTTTGCGTGGTCGATTTATTCAAATAAAGCTGCTGAATACGTGGATTATTCGCAAATGTTTCTTGGGTTAGAAGTATTGAAAATATTAGCAATACAAATTTCATCACTCCCACCTTTCAAAAAGACCCACAACTTCCCAACCATGTGGATTTAGCTCGGATCTGTCTTTTTTGATCAAAGTTAATTGAATTTCGCCTTTAACTTTTTTCTGTATACCGCGGTAACTTTGCGTTGACTCGATTTGCGCTTTAAATACATTTGGATTTTTATCATCCATCTCTAGTCTTGTGATCTCTGAAATCTGATGCATTTTTGTCTCCTGAACGCGATTTTTAAGTGATTTGTATTCAGCTTCAATTTTACTCCAAACATCATCACTCATTAAATCCGTTGAATGCCCGATTGTCTGAGTGAAGTTTTCAGAATCATAATTTGTGTAAAGTCTTATAAAATATTTTACGAATTCGTATTTTTCTTGTTCAAATATTTTATCATTTTGTTCGGTAACTAAACGAGTACCAAATTGATCAATAGCTATGATTTTTAGTTCTCTTTGGTTTTTAATGGCGTAAACGGTGATACCTAGTGAGTAAGTTAGCAGTATGGCTACAAGCAGCCAAAGACTCATATTATATTGTATATACGGACTTATTTTTTTATACATATTTGTAAGCATCTTTCTGTTGTGATTTTTCTGGTAACGGTATTTTACTTAATTGATCAGCTCCTGAGCTACCCATACTAACAATGGCACCGCCCGTTTTCTTACTTGCGCCTATTACAGAGTTTGCTGCCATAAGTGCTGATTTTGCTGCAAATAACGGTATTAATAACTGCGCTAATGCAAATATCAAAAGTGATGATCCTTGTGATAAAGATGCTGTTAAGTTCGCGCTATCTGCTTGAAACACGGAAACCGAGAACTTTGTAAGAAGAGCAGATAGAATCGGCCAAATTAATAACGATAAGCCCATTGATAAAACCATATTAGAATAAAATCGAAGACCTAACATAACTCCTAAATATATAAATATTGGTGCGCTTGCAAATAGCACTATTAGCATTAAATTTCTTAAATAATTCAAAAATTGGGCAATCGTTACCGATAACCATGTCACACACATTTTATAAAGTTCTGCTGAATTTTTTCTTAAAAACTGAATTGTAGTGTTTAACCCTGATGACTCATTACTATTACCGTCTTTTATTGAACTTTTAATTTCATCAAATGATTTATACTGTGTAACTTGCGCAGAGCTCGTGATATTTTCAGATAAATCATCTACAAAATTGACTGAGTTCGTAAACACCAACGGTGCAAAAGCGATAAAAACTAAAAATTTTAAACAGTCCTTTAATATTCCTTTTAAATTTCCATAGCTTCCTAGTGTAATTTGATTTATAAACACTCTTGCTAAAGCTGTTGTAACTGTAAGCGAGATCACAATCTTTGCCACAAACCAATAGTTATCAATTGCCGCATCAATTAAGACATCTGTAATACGAGAAACTATAAATAAACTTACTCCATAAAATATAAATGGCATTTTATATTCCTAACCACTTAGTATAAAGACTAACTATTGACGGCAATAAATAAGATATCACTACACCAAAAAAACCTGTTTTAAGTGTTGCCATACCCTCTGATCTAAAAAAACTTATCATTAGACCAATACAGCCTAATACACAAAGTGTAAGACTTATTTGAATAGCTTTTTTTTGTATGTCAGAAACTTCAAGAGAAGTATTTTTGGAAATTTTTATTATTTTATCATTTTCCTTAGATTTGATTAAATCAATCTTAGCTTTATCTAATTCTGTCGCAATAGATTTTCTAAACGATAAATCATCCGCTTCTTGATTTAATGTTTTTAGCTCTTCATTTTTAAGTTGCTGAAACTGAATATGAAGTAATTGCTGCTGAGTTGATAAGATGGCTTGGGTAGCAGGGTCTGATTTACTTCCACCACCTGTAGCAGAAGATAACTGACTTAACATGTTTCCCATTTTCTTAATGCTTTTAATTGATTTATTAAGAGCCTTCATTTTTTGCTCTAAAGTTGATCTACTTGAAGTTATCCGTCCAATATTGTACTGAATTTGCTCCTCTGTATAACCAAGATCTCGCATATCACTTTCTATGCTCTTAATTCCTCGATTAAACTCTGAAATATCCTTTATAAACTGCTCCGCCTCTGAAGAGCCTTCTCCTATCTCATTTAAAAGATCAGTTGAAGTCTCCATCATATCAATAGCTGAACCAACGCCGCTAGAAATAGAACTTGTTGCTTGCAGTGCAGATCCTAAGTCAATCGGAATAAAAGCCTCTAACTTTAAGCTTATTATTAATACAGCTGTGAATGTAATTGCCTTAAACACTGCATAGCCTCCTTCTGACTAAAACCTACTTCAATGAGTTTTGCTAATTTGTCGTAATCTGATTTATCGCTCGTCAACAGCCAATATTCATCTGCTGAAAGCTGTACTTTTAGGGTTTGACCACCAACTCTAGTTTTATAAAAAACTTCTGAGTATTTACCTTTCTGGTATTTAAGCTTCGTAATATTTGAATACTCAAAACCAGATAATTTATGACGTGATTTAAATTTTTCGATATCCTCAGCATCACTAGGATAAGAAAATAAAAAATGATGATCCGCATTTTCAAAGAGAGAGTTAGTTAAAGTGCCTTTTCTATCTCTTACTTGAAACGAACCTGATTCTTGATTGATTAATATAATTCCGTGTCCGAATTTTCTACAATTTTTAGCAGTTGAAATAAAAAACGGTGAACATTGATTTAAAAACTCTGTTGTTTCATCACAGAATAGAAAAATCCTTGGCCCGTTACGACCTGATATTGCAACTTCAGAATTATACTGGGCCATGACGGCTGCAATACTGCCTCGAACTAATGATGCGTTCGTTGAATTATTAACAGACACAAAGTCATAGTACCTATAGCGATCGTTATTTTGAGATTCGACTGGCTTAAAAATATTTTGGTACATGCCACCTGTGGTCCAACGTTCTAATAGTGATGGATTAGGGATTTTTGATTTTGAAAACTTTAAAAAGTCATCGAGTGTTGGATTTTTAGGCCTAGATTCTGAGTACTGAATAATAACACGGTCTAAATCAGCTCTTTCTTCATCTGAAATACCGAACTTATGCCCTATCTCTTTCGATATTAAAACTTCGATAAAGTCTGACACGATGTCAGCAATTTCGAGGTCAAAAGGTGTTTTTGCAATTACATCCAACGGATTTAATCCTGATGGTGTATTTAAATCTAAGCTAAACCTTGTTCCATTATACTGTTCACACTCTCTTACATAACTTGAACCCACATCCATTTTTAGAATCTTATGGTTTGGATTATTTAATAAACTTTGCGTAAGCAAACCACATAATACAGATTTTCCAGAGCCCTTTGGGCCCACGATCATCGTATTTCCTGACTGTGTTAAATTTGAAATTAATTGAATTGATTGAAGAAAATCTGATTTTCTATGAATTAAAAGCGAATCTGGTTCAATGTTTTGCAGTAAATGATTTTTGTGTGAAAAAAGCGGCAAATAATTAAGCACGCCAGAACTTAAATCTTTAAACGGTACGTGAAGTCCTGAGCCAGGTTGAATAGCAATAAAGCTTTGAAATGTACCCTTATTTTCAATGTATTCACTGCCAACACCAAATTCTTTTTGAACTAGATTGGCTAATAACTTTAAATCTTGGCGCAGTGATTTTTCATCAATAGATGTGATTTGAAATATGACTTCAATTTCCATTAGCGAATGGTTCTGATTTGTAACTAAGTCTCTGAGGTTTTCGCTCTCTGAAGCACGTCTATTTTCTGATAAGTCTTTTGCCTGTCTACCTTCAGATTCTAAGTTATTTAAAATCATTTCTTGTGCAAAATTTGATATCTTTTTTATTTGTGTAATAACCTTATGAGGCTTGTTAAAACCTTGCCTAATATTATTGATGCTATCAAAACTAATTGATTGCTCCGTGTTTTGTTTAATCCTAACAAGGCCAACTAACTTCTGATCAATCACTAAGTGATCCGGATATTTTATAATCGGAGTATTCACATCTAAAAATAACTGTTCGATTTCTTGTTTATTTACCTTAGTAAATAGCGAAGTTGAAATTTCGCCAGATTGACCGTACTCAATCTTAATATTTAATAAATTTTCTACAGTTTCTTGGAGTTTATAAAAATGATCTGAATTATTCGTTTTAAAAAGTGAGTTTATATTCTTAGCTTCAATAATTACGTAATTTGTATCTTCAAAAAAACCTTGATCTGAGATGCTGTTTTTACGTGAACAATCATTTTCTATATTTCTGCGTCTTTGGGTATCTGAAACCCACTTTAAATGCACATCAGGTGATAACGCATTTAGCACAAAATTAAAGGACTTCTTAACTTGTGTATCATCAATGATTTCTAAATCAATACTTTGGTACTTTAAAACCGTACCAATATAGCCATTCATAGTTTCATAGAATAAAAAATCATTTTTTTCTATGACCGAACTTAAAACCGCTCCTACTTCTATCAACATAAATAACATCCTCTGTTAACATGCTAAGCACTACATCTTTAATAATTTTTGATCTGTGTTTTCGTCTCGATACGGCTGAAATAAAGATAAAAAACACAGCTAAAAAAGAGCAAATCATTAAATCTTTAAATACCATCTGAGATATAAGAAAAATAATGATTCCAGGTAACATATCTTCCCAAGTAAGCCCTAAGAACAATACCGACTTATTAATCCTAAAAAATGGTTTATACTTAGATCTTTGTTCCAAAGAACTAGCTCCAGTATCTGGTAGCTAAGATAATTCCGGCAATGCCGGCGATCGTCCACGGAAGAGCACGCTTGGTGTATTCACGAAATCCCGGAATCATTAACCCAATACAGACCAAAACAAAGCCTGCCGCGCTGATTGAGTTTCCTACTTTTATAGTCGCTTGCGAAAAAGCCCCAGAAAACCCATCTATATCAACTTGCGTACCACGTTCTGCAAACGCTAGATTTTGATAAATTAAAATACTTAAAATAAGAAATTTATTCTTCATTTGATTTAACCTCTTTTAATTCAATGGCTTCTGATTCTTTAACTAAAAGTTTAGGACCTCTCTGAGTCCAACGGTTTATTCTGTACACATCATAGTGATGGGTCTCGACCAAGTTTTTTAAATCCTCTGGTAAATCATTTGTAATATTACGGCCGCGTGATAATTCCATATCATTCATAAACTTGATTTTTGCTTCTAATTCTCTTTTCTCTTTATCAGCATCGTAATATTCAATTGAAGCTATCGCTGCTAATGTCGCAGCACTTGCTCCATATGCTACTGAGTATCCAGTTCTATTTTCTTTCTCAATCTGACCAATCGCTGCTCCGACCACTGCTGCCACTAACATATTCCTATAAGTTTTTTCTTTGAAGTTCGTCGATGCACACGATGTTGTTAAAATCATTAAAAAAGGATATAGAACAAAGATATTAATTTTGTTCTTTGCAATCATAATCACTACCCTTATTTAATTTAATACAAAGTTTACCACCTGATGCAGATAATCCGTTTACTGATTCTTTATCACACTTATTGAATCTTTCTTTATGTTGTTCAATATTGCTTTTAGCTTGCCAAGCTCTGCAAATTCTATCTCTCTGAGAGCGATCTATATTAACTAATTTTTCACCTTTAGAACCGCCTTCAATATTTTGAAATTCAAAATTATAATCAAATTGAGTTGAATCTTCTAAATCAATATAAACCTGTCCTCTTTTTCCAGTGTTCCCGCCACTAGTTCCATAACAATCATGCCAAAATTCATTTTCAGCAAAACTCAAACAACGTGGAAATCCTTGTTCACCGTTTGTGCCTTTTTCTGAATTAAGAACAATTTTTAAATATCCACTCGCAAAGCGGCCGTTGAAAGATATAGATCCACCATCTCGTCCGTGTTGATTTACGACTGCAACCTGATTTGTGGGATAATGAGATATAATGACATTATTACCAATTACCAACTCATTAAACTTGATTTCTAAGTTATACTGATTTGAGTAAATTTCAGTATTATCTGAAATTATCACTTTATCATAAATATATTTAGTATCCTGACTTAATGATACAATACCGCTTAAAACTAAATCTTTTGGAGGTAATAGCTTTAACCCTATTTGTTTTCGAAGATTTCTCTCTAAATTATAAGTTTCTAATATGTAAGTAACTTCTGAGCCACCTAGCATATCTTTTATTAGGAATTTATTACTTTTGATCGGTTCATCGTTAATATATTTATCTGAATTTTCTTCTCGTATATTAACTAACCCATCAAATTCAGGCCACGAGAGCTCAACATTGTATGTATTTGATTTATGAGTCGCTAAATACGTAATTTTTATGTTTTCTCTAGATAAAATCTTTAATGTAATATCTTGATTTTCCGTTTGGTTCTGATTCTTATTTTCAAAAAGCTTATCTGCACATGAATACAAATTGATTGATAACAAAATAACTATAAATTTCTTCATATTGAAGACTCCTGTGGCTGTTTGCTTTTACTAATTTCGGAATTAATAACCGTCATGAAATAGTTAATAGGAACTAGATATTTTTGACGGGTTTCTATAAAAAAATATTTCCCGTCTTGTGAAAATCCTATTGATAAATCTGATATAGCAGGTTGCTTGCAATCATATTTATATTGTTTTTTTCTTGTCTCAGACATGAAAAGTCCCTTTCTCTTAAATCTTTTAAGAAAATTGTTTGATTTTTAATTTTTGTTGATTATCCTTGTTGTAAGTCTTTTCTGACTTCTTCCTATTAAGCTCTAGTGTTCACACATTCAGAGCTTTTTTATTTCTTTATTAATTCATTGCCTCTTTTGGACAGTTATAAACAACGCCTGCAAGAGCTACATTCGTTTGTTGATATCCGCCACCGTATGCGCCACTTGAACCAGTATTACCAGCTCTGTTAGTGAGTAACACAACTGTATTACCACCTAAATCTGCTGCTTTATTCTTTAAAGCGTTTCTAGCACCTGTTTCTAGATTTTCATTAGATGTCCATCCACCTGTGAAAAAATCACCCTGAGAGCCTGTAGCTTCACCTAAGTAAGTGCATCCTTTTGGGTCTTGTTGAATAAATGGAACTTGCTGTGCATTTGGATTTAATTGTTGAGCTGCGCAGCCTGATAATAGAATTGTTGTTAAGATTATTGTTTTTTTCATAGTTTTCCTTTTAAATTTATAATTTTAATTAGTAACGAGTTTTTGTTTTTCTTGTTCTTGAACACCGAAGAATAACGTCATGATGTGAAATAATGTCGGTACAAATGGAATGTAATTAAGTACTGGCGTCATATCAAAAAAACCTGCAATCAATGGTAAACACCAGATCCAACTTTTATTTATGTTTTTACCTCTATAGAATGCAATAGCCACTAAACCTAATAACGCTCCTATATGAACGAATGTAAGTAGTGATAAAGTAGTGCTTGCAGACAGAGTTTCAGGCATAACAGCACCATTTGTTTTTGCTAATTTCTCTCCAGCTCTTGCCATTCCTGACAACAAGTAAGAGTTAGATCCCATATATGGCAAAATGTATGTTGCAATGAGGAGCGGCATATATGCCGTGATGAATAATATCGGTGTTTTCATTAGATTTTTCATAGACTTCCTTTTGTTACCAAATTTTTAACTTGTCGAACTATGAAAAATCCGATATTCGGATGTCATAGTTCATTATTTTACTAGGTCGTGGACTTAAAGCTTATCTGCAAACTGCGCTAACAGTTTTGTAAACAGATAGGCTTTTTTTTATTTTACAATGTGCCAACTTGGCTATTGTCTTTCATTGTGCCAAATCCATTTACTCTCTTAGTTCCTGTGCTTCCATTGTTTCTCATGGTGCCTCCACCATTACCAACTTTTAAATTTCCTACTCTTGAATTCTCTTTTTGAACATCTGGTCTTTGACCACCGCCAACACTTCCGCCACCAGCGTATACATTTGTAGATATAACTAATAGTCCTATTAACTCAATTAACATCCTTTGCATCTTATGCTCCTTTAAATTCATTAAATTGATTTTAACACCTCTGAATTAAAGATAGTTTAATCACCAATGCTAGGTATTTTTATCTGTTAGCAGCAGTTTCACCGCCGCCGGCGGAACTGCTCACCTGATATTAACTACTTAACGCATTGATTAACCGCCGCCGGCGGCGGATTTCTATTGAAAGAATAAAGTGGGTATGATTATTTCAGATTATGGAAGTAGCTAATCATTCGTATTCTAAAGAAAATGCTGTTGAATCACTTCAAAAGCTTATTAATTCATGGCTAGAAGAAAATCCAAATAGATCTGTAGCTATGTTAGCAAAAAACTCTAATGTGGGTGAAAACTGTATAAGAAGAATTCTAAATTCTAACTCTATGCCTACAACTGCAAATCTTCACAAAATATTATCGTTTCTAAATCCTAATTCGACAAATATGATGATTAAAAATCGACTTGCTAAAGATCTTTCTCAGCATTTAGCTTTTACTCTTTCATATCTTTTTTTTGAAGAGTTCAACAACTTCAAACCTATGTTAGAAAAGGAATCAATACTGAAAGATTTTCCACATCAGTTTATTTTCGAAAGATCTTCAATAGCTTCTGGCATTACTATTGCCGAAATTATCTCGTTATTTGGAAGCTATGGATCTACTGTTGTTGATAACCTAGTTAAAAATGAATTGGTTACTGTCTCCGATGACATAGTTGTTTGCCAACCAGAATATAAACTACATTCATGGAGTGTAGAGCTTTATAAAAGTTTTTCAGCTAATGTTATCTCTAACTTTTATAAAACTAATAGCTCAATCAACTATCTATATAATGTAAATGAAGGAGTCTCTGTCGCGGGATACAGCAAAGTTATGGATATATTAGAAGCAGCTTCTAAGCAAATAACAAAAACAATTCAAGAAAATGCAGGTGACATACCTCTTTCAACCGTATGTTTTATGGATACCATGACAAATATTAACTTATTTGAATCAAAGAATGAGGCTACTTAGTATGAAGACCTTAATTTTAATTCTTAGTCTTTCCATTTCTATTGCAAGCTTAGCCGGTGGTGGTGGTGGTGGCGGTGGTCAAAGACCAGGCCTAGACACAAGCCGCACTATTAACGATCTTGTAATTTCTAAAGATTCAATCTTCATAAAAGATTTAGATCTTATTAAGATAAATCCAAATACTAGAATCGTAATAGCGAAGCCATCAGAGAATGGTGTAACTGAATTTGCAACTGGAACTATTGTTAATCGCCAGTGGCAGATCAACAGATACGCAGCTCCTACCGAAATTATCGAAAGATCTGATTCAGATATAGCCGAACAGATGAAAAAGTCTTTAGATAAGAAAGACTGGATCGAAATTCAGTAACTAGTTTGTGACATCTAAAGAACTAAAAATCATAAACGAAATAAAAAAGACGCTAAAGGAAGAGTACAATCCTTTGCGTCTTTTTCTTTTTGGTTCTCGTGCTAACGGCACGGCTAAAAAAGATAGTGATTATGATTTTGTTATGGTTGTAAAAGGAAAACATCAGACTTCTCTAGAAACTATGAATAACGCTCGCTCTCTAGTATGGAATAAACATAAAATTTCTGCTGATATTTTTATATATTCTGAAAAAGAATTTAGCGATTGGAAAGATGAGTTTAATTCAATTCCTGAAACGGCTTTAAATACTGGTAGAGAACTTGAGCTATGAAGTTAAACAAAACTGTTACTCAATGGATTCGCTATGCTCGAACAGATTTAAAAGTTGCAAAATTTAGTCTAGAGGCTTCTGCTGACTTTAAATCCGCAGCTGCTTTTCACTCACAACAATGTGCAGAGAAAATCATTAAAGCATACCTAACACATTTCAAAGTTAGAGTTCAAAAAACACATGATATTGAGTTATTACTAACTGAAGTTTCTAAAATTTCACCAGCATTAGCAAAAAGCGCATTAAAAGCTAAACTTCTTACTACATATGCAGTTACATATCGTTATCCAGATGCAGAGAGAAAACCTCTTACCGTAGCAAAAGCTAGGGCCGCTATTAAGATAGCAGAAGCAACTTTTGAAGAGTTCCTAGATGCCATTCATAAAAAATAGATCTTATTTTATATCTCAATTTGACTCAATAATCTTATAATTTTGAGACTCCCTTCGATATTTCGCGAATTCTATGAAAACTAATGTAAAATTGTACAATAGATCTACGAAAAAGGAGACTTTTTTGAATTATACAAACAAAGAACATGAGCTGAGAGAGTCTTTGTTAGATCTAGAGTCTAATATACGTTGGTTTATGATTTGCGCTAATCAAGATAAAAAAGATCAATTTTCACTTTTTATAAAAATACTACTCACCAATATTCATTTAGAGATGTTAAAACTATATATTGCGCGTTCTGATTTTGAAAAAGAATGTATGAAGCTTTACCATGTTCGGATTTCTTGTGACTCTTCAGATTTTAGTCTTGTTTCATATGTTGATACTTTAGTGCTTTTAGCAAAAGCTGATTTAACTCACTTAAAAATAATTAAGAATAAAAGAGGTTGTGAGCTTTTCATAACTTACAAAGAATCTGAAGTTTCGTTTAACATCAGTGATTTACTAAGTATTACTGCGATCTCACTTCCATACTTTTCAATTTTTGATCACAAATTAGAAATCAGTTCTTAGCTTTATTGTAATATCAAAAAGATTGATATGGTTTCTAATTTCTAAACTAATCTACAATTCACCAGTATACCATTTTGCAATTAATACTTCTTTAGGAGCTAAAGATGCAAATTCTTTTCCTGTTTCAGTGGTAATTTGAGATTTATATTTTTCTAAAAGCTGATCAAGTTTATACTTTTTGTCATCTTCAGTTGGAAAAGCAATATCAAACTCTAATAAAGCTAATTTTTTTTGTTCTTCTATATTTTCTCTCTCTATTGCTTCAAGCTTCTCTCTCTCGTTTAAAGCAATAAGAGCTTCGTGTTTTTTTCTTAGTTTCAATACTCTCTCATAAACAAATCCAAAAGCTTTTTCTAAATAGCTAAAAGGTGTCGAGGTCCGTTTACCCTCAAATTCACCACCTACCATACCCTTATCATAGACATGATCAATAACATCCATAATATCTTGAGCAGGAATTGATCTGACTTTACTTGTAGTTAAAGATATTGCTTTTTCCCATTCAGAACTAGAAAGATTTTTACGAATTAAAAATTGATATAATATATCTGGTATATCATCATTTTTACTAATTGAGTTAATATTGCTCTTTTCAGCAACTTTGTAACTAGTTTCATTTTTAACTAAGGCATCTACATATGGTTGTAAGAATGAAAGCTCGTAAGTTCTTCCTACAGTAAAAACATTCACTGGATTCTCTACCTTAATGAGATTTCTTTCTAATAAGACTTTTATAGCTTTAGCAACATTTGCTTTTTGAAAGCCAGTTGCTTTAACGAAATAACTATATCCTAATTCTACTTTTGTAGTTTTATAACCTAAACATCTTCTAATAAGTACATTTAGAATTGTTTTAGCTCTTAGTGGAATTTTATACTTGTTTATAGTAAAGGTTAAGGAGTCTGGTACTATCACATAACCTTTTCTCTCACCTTCACGCTCTAGGATACCTTCAAACGAATTATCTTTTGTTCGTTTTCTCTCACCTTCTAAAATTTGTTGTTCTAAAAGTCTAACTGAAGATATTTCAATATCAGTCAAATCTTGATTTGTACTAATTCCACTTGTTAATTCAATTGAAGGCTTCTCTAATACGTTACTTTCGATTCTCTCAAAACTTTCAGTGCTATTAGATGATAGCTCGGTAACAACATCTTTTGAGATATCCTTTAATAATTTAGTATCAGCTATTTCTGTTTTTTCAACAGTAGTAGGAGTTTCTGGTTGATAAGGTTTAAAAACGTCAAACGCGGTAACAGGGTCTGGAGTAATTATTGATACATTTTTTGTTAGTGCTGAAAGACTGAGTGCTTTTTTCTTAGCCATTTAGTAACTCACTTCTTGAGTAGACTCTTTATTAACTCCCCACCCATTTTCTGGTAAATCGAATACTTCAAATAATAGCTTATTATAATCTTCAGATGCAGGCCCACCTTCTTTACCTAAGCTCCATATTGGAGTGTATGAGGCTGCTGCTTTAGTAAAAATTGAAGACAATCTAACTACAGCATCAGTTAAATACTTTCTATAGCCTGATTGCATTAAAAGCTCTGCGATTTCCATATAAACTTTAGGGCGTGAGTCAAATTTATTTATAAAAATTTTCTTCTCTAATCTATGTCCGTAGTTTTGTTCCTGTACATTCAAGTGTTCAAAGTTTAAATCAAGACCAGACACGGAGAATTCATCAGCTTCAATTGGCATAAGAATTATATCTGAATTTAGATGAGCAGCGCCTGACACTCGTGATAAGCTAGGTGGACAATCATAGATCAGAATATCGTAATTATCTCTGACTGAATTTATGTGTTTATTAAATACTTGAGGTGGAAGACTAGATTTTGATTGTAGATAACCATCAAATGTCGTCATCAATAAACTTGATGGTATTAGATGTATCGTTTGTGAAATGTCCGTAATTATTGCATCAGTACATCGAATATCGTTACCTTTGAAAAAACCAGCAACTACGTCTTGCATAGTAGGAAATGCACCAACTTGTGGCCTTTTACACATCAGAACATTAGTTGTATTACCTTGTTGATCCAAATCGACAACCAAAACTTTAAAACCCAGAGCTGCTAACCTTGTAGAAAAAGCAAAAACTGTAGTTGTTTTTCCAACGCCACCTTTTACGTTATGAACAGAAATAGTTTTTTTAGGATATTTGAATCCACGTGATTCAAAAAACAATCTGGCTTTGTCTGGATAAATTTTGTGATGTTTACCATTTTCATCAATGGTTGAAATTTTTCTTTCTTTAAAAAATTTATGAACACCTTGTACTGTAATACCTGAAATTTGAGCAAGCTCTTTTGGAGTAAGATAAACATCGTGTTTAAATTTCATAAAACATATCCTTTGGTTTAAAAAAAAGATCTCTTATATAGAAATCATTGAACTTAAAATTCAATGGGTCAATAAAAAATCTTATAAAAGATATTTTTTAAATTTAATATTTAATATTTAATATTTGGGTCATCAGTTTAAGAATAGTCCAGTTTTCAAATTAACTACTGCCCGCTAGTCAAAACAAAGACTCTACAGGAGTTAATTACTACCCAGTGTTCATTTAGTATACAGACCTGTTGTCATATCAACTACCATACTGTAATCAACATCAGAACAGTTGTTGATATAATTACTACCCTGTATTCAAAAAGACAACAGTACTGTAGTCAAAATGACAACAGTAGTCGATCAAAATTAAAGCATATTTGATCTATATCTGATGTCGGGATAATAAAAGATTAAGTCATAGCCTTGTAATGGCTTTATATGACGTATTGGGTTTACTTAAGATTTGATGTGAATATAGTATACCGTTTCATTGAGAGTTTCTTATCATGCAAAGGATTCGATATTTAGGTCGAATGTATAAATTAGTTAAAACGAACCTTGCCTTTTGAGAAGTTAAAAAAATCTATTATTTAGCTTTAATTAAAAATAAAATTAAAAGTCGTTAGAACTTAGTTAGGATTAATGTGTAAAGAACGTTATGAAATCTGTATAGATTCGTCTCCGCCAAAACAGTAGACTAACTTTAAAGTTTGTGTTTTTTCATAGAGAGTCGCATATCAAGCAAAGGATCTGTTTTTTTATCAGATAGGGTAGCAAGGTATAGAGACAATTCACTTGCTGGAATCCTCCTATGCCCACCAGAGGTTTTAAAACATTTGATAAGCTTCTTGTCTATATCACGCCTGATTGTTACAGCTGAGACCTTTACATGAGCATTTACGAGCTTTGAAAATTCACTGAGTGATAGAGCTTTCTCTGATTTTTTCACAGTGTGTTTGATGTCAGAAGCTTCAGGAACCCATTTTTTAGTTGTGACGTGTGAGTCAACTTGCTTCCAAATGTCGATTATAGCCTTACCTAGACGAAGAGCGTAGTCATCGTTAAAAGATGTAACATAACGATTGTTAACTTTTCGTTTTTCAGGAAGAGGAATTGATTTAAAAATAGCGAGGTCGGGCGATGAAATTGTTAAAAATTCCAGTACTTTACGAACAACGATCGGATATTCTAAAACTGACGTGGGTTTTTTCATACCCTTAAAATCTATCAATTCTATCAGATACAAAACAAGAAAAAATGGCGATTTAGATCAAAAAGGTTGGGTTTGTGGCCGATTTTTGCGGTTAACATAAGATTACTTTTGTTAACCTATAGGTGTTTTGGTTATATATGACCTGGTATTGTCGAGGGAATTAAGCCGCTTTTCTTTTTTTAGTGGATTTGGGTTTAACTTCAATCTGAAGACCTAATCCTTGCATAACTTGGCTAACTAGCCCAAAGCTAGGGTTTCCTTTTTGATCAAATACTTTGTACAAAGTTCTGCGATTGATACCCGTATGCTCAGCTAGCTTAGAAAGCCCGTGTGCTTTAGCAACATCGCCAAGAGCAATGGGTAAAAAACCGATGTCATTATCTAAAATAGAAGACATAATGTAATTCGATGCAAAAACAGGGTCTTTAAGTTTGATCAATAAATCATCTTCAAAACGTAATCCTTTAGCTGCTTTCATATATCATTCTCCTTTTTCCAGTGGTTCCAATAATCTTTAGCTGTTTCAATATCTGTCTGTTGATTTCGTTTAGTGCCGCCAACCAAAAGCACAATCAACTTATCTTTATGTAGGCCGAAATAAATTCTATAGCCTGGACCATAATCAATTTTAAACTCGCTCACTCCGCCACCTACAGATCGAGTACTGCCAAAGTTTCCCATCCCTGCCTGACGTATTCTTTTATACAAAAGAGCTTGGGTCAGCGAGTCTTTTATATTTTCTAGCCATTTACGTACGGGCTGTTTTCCGCTTGTTGTCGTATAGTAAAGAATATCTCGTAGTTTAGCGTCCATTTCAATAATGTGCCCTATGGGGCACATTATGTCAACTGTAAATTTAATGGTAAAACGCTAAAGCGAAAGGAATTCACATCGGAAGAGTAAAACAACGTGAAAGGCTAAGGCGGATAAAGCGTAAAAAAGCTTTTCCCGCCACTGGCTGGTTCGGCCTGGGCAGCTCCTGTTCCGATGTGATTCCTGCTAACAACTCTTATGTTGCTCTGCTTTAGCGATCG
>JBKBTW010000016.1:0-25009 GCA_046291245.1 Pseudobdellovibrio sp.
GTTAAATTACCTTTGTATTGGTAAATAGCAGCTTCGATAGCTTTCGCTTCTAAATCTTCCATTTTTTGGACTTTATCGGCAGCTACAGGTGTAGGCTGTGGAAAACTCACAACATTACTACCCATAAGCGGTGTTTCACTCAGTGGAGTATTAAATCCAGCAGCTAAAGAAGGAACACCATTAACTAGTTGTGTTCTAAAGAACTGGTTATCTAATCCTTCTCTCCATTGTGGCCCTGTATAGTTGAAGAAGCTCACATCTTGCCCTTCGCAAGATTTTTTTACTTTTTCAACGACTTCAGGACTTTCTGAAACTATGTAAACAAATGAACGAGCCATTCGGCCTCCCTTTAATCGTTTTACTTTATCGTTACAACTTGAATCATGTGACTCACAATGAATGTATCGGAATGAAATGAAAAAGCTTGAGAGGCTTTAAATACTTTTTTAAATAAATGATGTTTTTTTACTTTAAGTCTCATATATTTGATTTGAGTGATTCAAAATGCAAAAAACTAGACTTTTTAAAATTCAAGATAGTGATGACTAGCCAATGATTGCGTAACCGTTTTAGGATCATCTTGATAAGCGTTTCTTTGCTAAAATGAAAAACGGGTTGTCTTCACCTCAACAACCCGTTTTCAAATAACTCTGTTTTCTATTTAGAGATCAACTAATTAATGTTCATCTCATCATGGTATAGATATATGAAATAAAATTTTATCTACGTCCTGATTTAATTTTTAACTGTAATTTTGAAATTAAATGCACAGCCATTTTCTCCTGTACACGACACATTTTAAGCTCATCACGTTTATAAGATCTTTGAGATGGAGTCAAAGTACCTGTTTCTAGCTCCATTTCGTAATCCATTTTACTTGCGCGAATACCTTCTAGCTCTTTAGTTTGTTGTTTAAAAAGTTTTTGTACGCCAGATAAAGGAGCGACTTCGATCCACTCTTCTTTTTGTCTGTACCAAGAAACCATACGTAAAAAGCGCGCTTTATTTTTTGCTAGCGTAAATTTAGGAAATTCATTCTCAGGTAAATCAAGAATGTTCTCGACGACATCAAAGTTAAAATCTTCATCCTCTTCACTTAATAAATTAAAAGCCTGAGCATTATCATTTACATCTACATGGAATGAATCATCATCTCCACCAAAACGATCATGGACTTTCTCTGACTCCATTTCATCCATGTCTTCATTTAACTCTAGCTCTTCATCTTTATTAACTTTAGCAGCAACGGATGCAGCTGGAGTCGATACTGGATTTGACATAATTATTCCTCCCCGTGATGGTGTATATTCGTTATGAATTTTCAGCGTATGCTGTTATACCGCAAATCAATCAATATCGCAACATGTCAAATCAATTTAAGCGTGTTTTTATGTGTTTTTTGTCGTTTTAAACTTATTTAAAACTTTTAGAGACCATAATTTCTGTAAATTTTATTGTTTTACACTAAATGTTGTTGAATTTTTGGCGTTATATAATCCCTAAAAGTTCTAACCACCAAGGGACTTTCTTTATGGGCTGGCATAACCCATGAAATAGCTACGGGCTCTGTGGTGTAGTTTTTTAACACTTGCACGAGCTCTCCAGATTCTAACTCTTTCTTTACATAAAAATCAGGTAATAAACTAAACCCTTGTGATGCTATCACCATATTTTTTAAAGACTCTAAATGATTAATCGTGATTTGCGGAAAATTTTTAATGATAAAGGAGTCTTTCATCGAAGAAGACACCTTACTTAACTTAACCTGCTTAAGTCGCCCAAAATGAAAGTACTGAAGCTTGGCAAGCGATTGGGGATCTGTTACAAAACCATTTTTTTGCCAAAATTGCGGGGTTGCCACGATTTGAAATGCTGTAACTCCTACTTTTTTAATTTTCAGCTGACTATCTTTTGGAGAGCTGATCCTCAAGGCCAGATCAAAACCTTCTCGCATAATATTAATCACCTCATCTGAGTACTGAACATCAAATACAACTTCAGGATTAAGTCTTGAGTATTCGATAATTAAAGGATTTAAAACATATACCCCAAGATCATGCGGAGCTGTGAGTTTGATGCGACCTTTAGTTGATTTTTGCGCCTTTCTAAGTTGCTGTACTGAAATCTCAAACTCAGTCACGATTTTTTTAGCGTCTTGATAAAACTGCTCGCCTTGATGAGTTAAACTAAATTGTCGCGTCGTTCTAAAAATGAGTGGTAGACCTAAGTCTTTTTCAAGCTGGCTAATAGCTCGACTTACAGTTGATTTAGGCATCCCTAAACGCCGAGCAGCCCCACTAAAACTCTTATACTCAACTACTTTGACGAATATTTTAGCAAGATTTAGGTCTATTTCTAATTGTTCCATATATGAAACAATTATTTCCAATTATTAGGTCTTTTGCAACAGTGTTTTTTGTACGATACTGTGTTCGTTAATTAAATGAATAATTTAATAACCATAACAAAAGGAGAAAACCATGACTCAACAATTAAACAACATCATCGTAGCTTTCGCAGTAGCCACTTTATCAATGAGTGCTTTTGCAAAAACAAAAGAAGCAGCCAAAACTGAATCTAATGTAGGGACTTACACTTTAGATGCTGCTCACTCTAAAGTTGGTTTTGAAATTCCACACTTAGTGATCTCAACTGTAGAAGGTCGTTTTACAAAATTTGATGGTGACTTTGAAATCGCTAAAAAATTTACTGACTCTAAAGTAACAGCTAATATCGATATCAACTCAATTGATACAGCTAATGCTGATCGTGACAAACATTTAAAATCAGCTGATTTTTTTGATGTAGAAAAATATCCAAAAATGACATTTAAAAGTAAAAAAATCACAGGCTCTGAAAAAAACTTTAAAATCGTGGGTGATTTAACAATTAAAGATGTAACTAAAGAAGTTACTTTCGATGGTAAATACTTAGGAAATGTTGCTGATGCATTTGGAAACACTAAAGCAGCTTTTACAGCTACAACTAAAATCAACAGACAGCAATTTAACTTAAAATGGAGCAAACTAGCAGAAGCTGGTCCAGTAGTTGGAGATGAAGTGACTATCTCTTTAAAAATCCAAGGAACTAAAGCTAAATAGTTAAAAAAAAGATTACAGAAGGTTTATATCTTCTGTAATCTTTTTTCGATCTCACTTCCTCTCTCAAATAAAATATCATGACTGATCTCATAACTACGCACTGTTCTTTTTAAAAAACCTATTTACGCTCTCACTCTTTGAATACTACATAATAACAACCAAAGCAGTGCCAATCTCTCAATTATTAAAGGAGGCTCCTTATGATAACTCCGCCATCATTTAAACAACCTGTACTCTTCATAGGACATGGTTCTCCTATGAATGCTTTAGCCCGCAATCAGTATTCTAAAACACTCAATCTCTTAGGCGAAAACCTTCTTAAAAATCCACCTAAAGCTATTCTCATGATTTCAGCTCATTGGGAAACTCAGGGCGTATTTTTTACCAACAAAAATCCTCCTCAACAAATTTATGATATGTACGGATTTCCTGATGAACTTTACGAGGTTCAGTATCATCCTAATGGATACCCCGACCTCTTTAATAATTTATCTCTACCTGAACTGTCACCATCACAAGTTCTTGGTCAATATGAATGGGGAATTGATCACGGATCTTGGTCTATCCTCGTACATCTTTTTCCAGATGCTAAAATTCCAGTTGTGCAATTAAGTTTAGATCGTAGAAAAAATTTTAAAGAGCACTATGAATTTGCAAAACTTTTACAACCCCTTCGCGAAGAAAATATTCTTATTATAGGATCTGGAAATATTGTGCATAACCTACGAAAAATTTCTTGGAAAGAAAATGCACCTATTATGGAGTGGAGTTTAGATTTCGATCAATGGGTAAATAAAAATGTGACCTCTCGACAAGATCATGAAATCGTAGAAAATTGGATTTCTCATCCATCTGGAAAAATAGCTGTTCCTACACCTGAACACTATCTTCCTCTTATTTACTCATTGGGAGCTAGCGCTCAGATAAAAGAAAAATCCAGCACTCCTCAAATAATTTACGACGAGATTCAAAATGGATCTATCTCAATGAGATCTTACTTATTTGAGTAACAAATACTCGTTATCCTAAATGTATTTCAAACAAGGTAAAGAGTTGTGTATAAAACTTTTTACCTTGTTTAGATGACTTATTAAATATTATTCATTTTTTTAAGAAGTTCAGAGTCAATTTTTTTAACCACTTCTAATGCTTTCATGTTTTGATGAATTTGTTCTACTTTAGAAGCGCCCGTAATAACTGAACTTACATTTTTATTTTTCAAACACCAAGCTAGTGCCAACGATGCGGGATCTAATGAGTACTCTTTTGCAATGTTAACAAAATTCTGTACCTTTTGCGTATTGCTTTTAGACAAAGCTTCTTCTTTTAACCAGTTTAAATTCTCCATACTTAAACGACTTCCTGAGGGAATTTGACCGTTTAAATACTTACCAGTCAACAACCCTGAAGACAGAGGGCTCCAAGTCGTTAACCCCATTCCGTATTTATCGTATAATGGTGCATATTCTTTTTCTACACGATCACGCCACAACAAATTATACTGAGGTTGCTCTACAATTGGTTTTCTTAAGTTATATTTTTCCGCTATCTCGTAAGCCTCAGTAATTTCCTTTGCACTCCACTCAGATGTTCCCCAATAAAGAGCATAACCGCGATCTATCATATCACTCATCGCCCATACGGTTTCCTCAATTGGAGTTTGAGGATCTGGCCTATGGCAATAAACTAAATCTACATACTCCATCTGTAATCGCTTTAACGAATTTGTAATGCCATTCATTAAATATTTTCTATTTAAAGTATTACGCTCATTTGGCCCTTCAGAAATACCCCAGTAAAATTTTGTAGATACAATATACTTTAATCGAGGCCACTTCAGCTGCTTCAGCACCTCACCCATAATTTCTTCTGACTTACCATTTGCATAAACTTCTGCATTATCAAAAAAATTGACTCCATGCTCGTAAGCAGCTGCCATACAATTTTTAGCAAGATTAACATCAACCTGATTAGCAAAAGTGACCCATGAACCAAATGACAATTCCGAAACTTTTAACCCAGCCTGACCTAGCCTTCTATAATTCATCATAAAATCTCCTTTATTTTAAAAATTTTTATTAAAAAATTAAGACAGTTTCTTTCAATAAAAAATTATAAAACAATTTTAAAGAATTTGTATCTGGATTAAGTGCTAACGCGCCTACGATAGAGGGATTAATCAAACTCATCCTCTAATGTTGGAATATGATTAAATGCAACACGCACTTTTGCTTGATCTATAACATCCAAATAACCCGCCGTTACAAGAGTATTAGCTCCAAATTTTTTATTTATTATATCCATAGCATGGCTTATTTTCTGAGTTTTTTGATCAGCAAATAAACTTAACTGCTCTTCTTGAGAGTTCGTTAAACCAGAAACTGCAATAGACACTTTAATAGGTTTAGTCACTCGCATAGCAGCGTAAAGCTTTTCAACCTGAGAAAGTATAAAAAAAGTGTCACTAGTCTCTTGAAATGAAATTGTTTTTTCATATTTTTCGTGAGTTAACTGATCCCTAACACCAATGTAGAGGTGTCTACACTTCTGATTCTTTTCGCGTAATCTGTAAGCTGCCTTCGCCGACAATTTTAGTAAAATATCTTTTGCACCTTTTGCGTGGCGCAGATTTGGAGGTAAAACATGTTCATGAGACATTGATTTAGACTGCTGTTCCACCCGTTTGATGTTTTGGCCTGCTAATTCTTCGGCTAATCTTAAACCTACGATACTTCCCCATAAACTTCGCATCTGCACAGGAGACAATGCTCTTAGCTGCCCTACTGTATAAAAACCTTTCGCATTTAATTTTTTTTTCATATTACGTCCTACACCAGAAATAATCTCTACAGGAAGATGATCAAACGTAATTCCAATTTTTTCCTTAGGCACCGAAACCAAACCATCTGGTTTTATTAAATCAGAGGCCATCTTAGCTAAAAGAATATTCGTGCTCAACCCAACAGAGCTTGTTAAACAAACTCCTACTTTCTCTTCTATATTTTTTTTAATTCTAAGAGCTATTTTAATAGCATTCTCTTCTATGGTTTCTCGCCCTATGAGCTCACAAGCCATTTCATCGATTGACAACACTTTATAAACAGGACAAACCTCATCAACAGCTGCAACTATTTTATGGTGATACTCTGTGTACTTTTTATGATGTCCTTCAATAAAAACAATGCCCGGACACATTTTGCGTGCTTCATAGACTTTAGTCCCTGTTTTTATACCTTTTCTTTTTGCTTCAATACTAGCTGCTAGAACTGAAGTATTCTCTGCAAGCATCGGTACTATAGCTACAGGACGTTTTCGCAAATGAGGATTATCCTGCTGCTCACAGGAAGCAAAAAAAGAGTTGATATCGACCAGCAAATAATTAACTTGACTCATCCCTCTATATTTACATATTATTTACATATGTCAATATATGTATAACTTACGTGATTTATTTGCGCCAAAAAAGCAGTTTCTTCATCAAGAACAACCGCAGCAGCTTACTGCTGTCTTTTTCTGTTTCTCCTGCTGAGAATGAATTTGCACTTTCAGCCACTTGTAAAGAAATCACAAAAGAAACAGATAAATTTAATATTCCTGTTACGATCACTCCCAAAATAGCTAAATAAATGTGATAATCATAAAAAATATCTAAACCTAGAGTATAGATTGAAGCCGCTATCATGCCCGAAGAAAGCGTAACGTGGCGCACATCAATAGGAAGCCCTAAAAAATCTCCTATGAGCGGAACACACCCTAAAATAAAACCTAAAATACCATTACCACAAAGAGCACCAAAATTATTCTTTAGAAAGTTAATAATCTTTCTTTTTTTTGCTTGCCCGATAAACGGAAGTAATTTTCTAGACCCTAAAATGACCTGATCGAGCTGATAAACTTTAAAAAAATTATCAGCGACTCCAGATATAAATGTTGAGAACCACAAAAAATATCCCGTTAAAAAAGCGTAGAAAGGTGTAAAACCTAAAACAGACATCGAATGAATTTGATAATGTGCCTTCTCGGGAGTTAAAAAATTTTGTCCAAAAAGCAAAGAAGACAAAAATGAAACTACTAACACCGTAGGAACAACAACTCCCACATTTCCAACAACGGCCCAGAATTGTGATTTAAATATTTGTCCGATCTCATTCAAAATTTCAGAACGCGATGCTTTTTGCCACTTTTGTGTTAAGTGAGCTGCAACAGCAGCTGGTTGTTTAGTAGCTAAACTAAAACCCAATAAATAAATCACAATAAAACTAACTGCATAATTTAAAGAATAAAGAAATCCCATAAAAAATGGAGCCAAATGTAAATATCCCGTCAAAGCCTTAATTAAGACTGTAAAAGCGGTCAAAAAACCACCGCCACAAGCTTTATAGAAAAGTTGTCGAATCTCTGATTGATTGCGCCCGACGTAATGATCACCTGTTTCCGCACTCGTTAAAGACACAATTTCAATCAACTGACTGCTGTAATGAAAAAACTGAAACTGCAATGAATAGAAAATTTTTCTTTCGGCTAAAATTGCAAAAATAGCATGAGCTTCATAATTTTCATAAATTTTAATTAGGTTTTCTAACCGCACCAACCTAGATTTAATTTTTTTAATTTTAAAAAGTGCATTTAAGCTTACACCAGACTCTTTAAACTGACTCACTGTTTTATCTACAGCTTCTATATTACGGTTATTTAAATCCTTAATAGCTTGAAAATCAGAAATTTTACTCAAAGTCACATAATCATGCATCTTAATAAAATCTGTTTGATATTTTTCATTCGAAGCCATTTTAAATAACGGAGTGAATAAATCAGAAATATTTTTATTTGATAAAATATAAATAGAGCGTACCAAAGAAGCCTTTATTTCCTCGCGCGCATGCTCAATTGAGCTTTGAGGAAGATAACTTAAAATTTGTTGAAAATCTTTAAACTCGAAGTAATCCACTTCCTTCAAAGACAAATCTAGTTGCAATAACTCGTCTATTAAATATGAAATCTCATTTCCTTGAGGTGGGACTGAAAATATTTTTTGATTTAAAGCCCACAAAAGCTCTTGGATAAAAGAATCCGACTCACCTGAAAAAGTGTAAACCCACAAAGAGTCATACTTCACTCTTTCGATAAAAAGTACCCATTTACTAATAAAAATTTCTCGAAATTGCGCGTTTTTTTGCAACAGATGATTAAGATACTGAAACTTTTGATTTAAATTTGTGTTTTCATTTGATTTAAAAAACCAAGTTAAAAATAAAATATACCAATCCCAATCCCATTTTTTACTTTGATTGCTGCCTGAAGAAATTAAATCTGCCAACGTTACTTTTTTTATCATGTTTTTAACGTAGCGATTTTTCATAAGAAGTCCACCAGTTTATTGATTGGACTTCCCTTAAGTTGAATGAGGGCTTCTTTCCTGAAATATCATTCATGAGCCCCAATAAAGCTTTTACTCTACGAGTTATATTTTAACCTACCAAGCTGAGTAACAACGAGCTTCAGTAATAGATAAATCAGAGTCTTTAACTAAATATAAACAACTTGACTCTGACATATGGAGCTGAACGCGTACATGCGGAATATATTCAAGCGTATTTTTATCTATAAGTCTCGTGGGCTGAGCCTCAATCGTCGTTAAATATGGCAAACTGCATAATTCAGCTGGAGTACGCTTTTGATAAACCGCAACAGCATGGATGGCTTTTGTGAAGCGCTCAGATTCAACATAAGCCGCACAGTGATCCTTAACTTGTTGTGCATTCGTCTGAACCATGAGTGATAAAAGTAGTCCTACCATAAAATATCTCCTTTATTTTTTTCTTTGTTTATAGTTTTCTTCATAAATATTTAAAGAATCCGCAACCTCAGCAGACTCATTGATAACTCGCTGGCTTACGGCCAGTTGATCTTTAAAATAACCTAAGGCTCTCGTCTGCTGCGTGTTGAACTTTTGCACACTCTTATTTTCTAAATTATATTTAGAGTTCTTATATTTAAAATCACTGAATAAAGTTTCATCAATCTTAACACCCTCTTTTTGAAATTTTGCAGCAATCCACTCACGTGATGATTGAGCGACATGACAATTTACACAATCCATATTTTCCGGATTAAATAATTGAGGATTTTCTATCTGCAAAGAGGATTTTAACGTCTCCACAAGCTGGTTTTCTGAAAAGGTTTTCGAATTCTCAATAAATAGAGATAAATCAGGCCCTTCAACGACTGGAGCAGGATTTACAACAGCAGCCAGAAAATCCGTTTCACTTTCTAATGAGGAGAAAAATAATTGAGCCTGCACGTCTTTATCCAATCTCGGAATCTGAATCGGTGATAATAGTTGTCCTTCGGGTTTTATATTTAAACCTAAAAAGGCCCACACATCGCCCATACGGCGCAAAATCATAGCTGTGACTCGACTTATGTTTTTTTCACCTGAATACAGAGTCATGATTTTCTCAAATTCTTTTAACGCCACATCTGATTTTAAAAGAGGATGTATATCTAAAGCCTCATCATGGCTTTGCTCCTTATCTGCATTTAAATGAGAAAATTTAGCCTTCCATTGTTTGAGGTCTAAAAGTAAACTTTCAAAATCTTCATCATTTAAAACATAAAAACTATGTAAAGCCACATCCACTGTTGTTATCTTACCTTGAGCATCAGCATACACTGGCTGCCACACCATACGAATTTGTTTTTGACAGCTTGCTGGTGTTGGCAAAGGAAAACATGGGTCAATACGTATAGCTACGACACGCATATCACGAATCAAATCTTCTTGAATATGCGTTAAAGACATCGTAGGAAATTTTTTAACTATACGCAGTGGCAGCAATTCTCCACCTAAGGCTTGCGTCTTCAACTGGAGCAAATTATTTTCATAAATACTCTTCGGAAGCGGATAAATATAAGTCACATCATTAAGACTCCAACTTATATTTATATTTTGCTGACCGTTGGACACAACTGCGTGCATTTTTGGCACAAAAAATAAGACTAAAACTTGAAGCCAATAGAATTTAATTTTCATAGAGCGTAATTGTTATAAGGCTTTTTTAATTGAGCAATCTTAGTCAAAAATCCATAAGAAAAAGAAAACAAGTTGATAACGAAATGCGTATTTTTAAATCAATTCAATTTATGTTTTCCCAAAAACCACGCAAATGTAGATTCAAAACCTTTTTTAAAATCAATCTTGGCGCTCCAAGAAAGAACGTCTTTTGCTAAACTTAAATCTGGTCGTCTTTGCCTAGGATCATCTTGCGGCAAATCTTTAAAAATTATATTTGTTTCCTGTTGAAGGAGCTTACGACTGATATCTTGCACATGTAAAGCTACAGTTTTGATCGTAATTTCTTCATCACGGCCTATATTCATAGGTTTACACTCTTCACTTTGAGCATACAAATCCAGAGCACAAATTAAGTCATCAACATAACAAAAGCTTCTCGTTTGTAGTCCATCACCATATACAGTTATAGCGTCTTGGTTTAGAGCTTGTTTAATGAAGTTCACAATAACTCGTCCATCATTTAAACTCATTCTGGGGCCATAGGTGTTAAAAATTCGAACAAGACCATGGCGTTTGTTATATCTTTTGTTATAGGCATATATAATGGCCTCTCCGCATCTTTTAGCCTCATCATAACAAGCTCTATCGCCAAAGCTATTGACATGACCAAAATAACTTTCAGGTTGGGGCGTTATTAAAGGATCACCATATATTTCACTAGTCGATGAAAAAATTAATTTTGCCTTGTATTCATCAGCAAACTTCAAGGAATTGAATAAACCTACTGTATTCACATTGATTGTCTCTAATGAATATTTTCTATAGCTTTCAGGTGAAGCTGGTGATGCTAAATGAAAGACATATTGAATTGCCCTCATATTTTTTTTCAATAAATACTCATGAACCTCACTCCATGCATGGCAAACATCAAACTCAAAGAAAATAAATTTTTCTGGAAATTTTTCTTTGAGCTCTAAAATATTTTCTTTAGATCCGGTGAGATAATTATCTAAACCGATAACGTGATAATTAAATTTCAGATAATATTCACTTAAATGAGAACCAATGAAGCCAGCAGCACCCGTTATCAAAACAATTTGGGGTTCACCTGTAGAGTTTTGCATTTAAGAAATTCCTACTGGATGATAAATAAAATTCATCTGCTCAAGATTTTTATGCTGATATATATTTCGAGCATCAAAGATATAATGCCCCATCATGAGTTGACCCAATCTCTTAAAATCGACTTCTCTAAACTCATCCCAATCCGTAACAACCACTAAAGCATCAGCTTGCTCTAAAGACTCATACTTATCTGTAAACACTTGGATACTTTGATGTTGAGAAAAGTGCTTGTACATAGAATCCGCAGCTTTCGGGTCATAAATATTCACTGCAAAATTTAAATCTAAAAAGTTCTGAATAATATCAATTGCTGGCGAACATCTTATATCATCTGTATTAGGCTTAAAAGAGCACCCCCAAAGAGTTATTTTTTTATTCTTAAATAAATTTTTACATTTGTTTATTTTTTCAATAAAAAACATCTTTTGCATTTGATTGCTTTGTTCGATGGCTTTTAGAATTGGCATCTCTTGCCCGTGTTTTTCAGCGGAGTTAACGCACATAGAAATGTCTTTAGAGAAGCAACTCCCTCCATAGCCAATTCCCGCTGATAAATAATTTTTTCCTATCCGTGTATCCATTCCTACAAGCTCTGATATTTCTGAAATATGTCCACCTGTGACCTCACACAGTCTGGAAAACTCATTCATGATCGCAATACGCGAAGCTAACATTGCATTAGAGGCATATTTAACGAGGATAGCGGTCTCAGGTGTCGTGACTTTGAAGGGGACATTTTTATCTATAAAGGTCTGATAAAGGCTTTTTATAACTGCAGAGTCTTCTTTACTCTCGCATCCGACAATTATCCTATCAGGATTAAAAAAATCGCTTATAGCACTTCCTTCTTTCAAGAACTCTGGATTTAAGAGTAATTTGACTTTTATAGACTTATTGAGAAGCTCTAATTTTTTTAAAATGTAATTTTTAATCTTAGAATAACCTTGAGGAGGAACGGTAGATCTCACCACAATTACTAAATCTTGTTGAGATATCTCCAAAAGATGATCTAAAGAGCTGTACATATCTTTAAATATCAATTCCTCACTTTCTGAAGAAGGGATATTTACAGCAATAAAAACAATATCACTTTGATGCTGCTTCAAATCATCTCTATGCAAAAATGAAATTTTTTTCTGCTCTAAATTCATTGCGAGCATTTCTGACAATTCGGGTTCGTAGAGAACTGAATCAGCCTGAGAAAAACGATTAATCTTTATTTTATCAATATCAAGACAGATCACCTGATGACCAAGGTTTGCTAAACAAACTCCTGTAACCAAGCCTATATATCCAGAACCATATATTGTTATTTTCATCGCTTCTTATCCTAATAAGATCTAAGATAGCCCAATTCAAAGACTATATCCACAAAGACATGTTGCAGAATAACAAACTTAACTTAACTTAACTTAACTTGACCTTCCAATAATTGGAAGCTTTATGATAAAAATAGAGGAACCCAAATGAACCAAAATATAGCATTTCAAAAGATTATACCTATGATCTTAAAATACTGAGAATGAGCTACGCATCATTTTTAAATTGAGCAACGAAAAAGGAAGTTAAAATGAACATCGGCGAAGCTTCAAAGCTTTCAGGCATAAATTCTAAACTCATCAGGCACTATGAATCCATTGGTCTTATCCCGAAAGCTGAAAGATCAGAATCTGGCTATAGAACATACTCGGAGGTTGATATTAATATTCTTTCCTTCGTAAAAAGAGCTCGAAATCTCGGCTTTTCTATGAAAGAAATAAAAAAACTTGTAAATTTATGGCGAAATAAATCACGCACGAGTTCAGACGTTAAAGCACTGGCTCTTAAGCACATAGAAAATATCGAATCCAAAATTACAGAACTTCAAACCATGGCGAAAACTCTAAAGCATTTATCCAAAAATTGCCATGGCGATCATCGACCAGACTGTCCTATTCTTGACAATTTAGCAAACTCTTAAAGGAGTCTTTATGTTTTACGAAAAATTAAAAACAAATACTTTTACTCTTTTTATAATTTTTATGGCAGTCATCACCACAAGTTTTGCTCAAGCTAAAATTGTTCGCTATGATCTGTTCATAGAAAAAAACCAGGTTAATTTAAGCGGTCATCAATCTGTGGACTTCGCGCTCACCGTCAATGGAAGCATTCCCGCGCCAACTCTTGAGTTCACTGAAGGTGATGACGCTGAAATCACAGTTCATAATAAATTAACAGATGAGGAGACTTCAATTCACTGGCACGGGTTATTGCTCCCGTCTTTGGAAGATGGTGTATCTTATGTCAACACTCCTCCCATATTTCCTGGCAAATCAAGAACATTTAAATTTAAAATTCGTCAGCACGGAACTTACTGGTACCACTCTCACACAATGGTCCAAGAACAAAAAGGAGTTTATGGTGCATTTATTATTCATCCAAAGCAAAGTAAAATCAAAGTTGATAAAGAAGCGGTAGTCGTCATAAGCGACTGGTCTGATGAGAACGCAGATCAAATTTTGAAAAACCTTAAAAAAGACGGTGATTATTATTTATATAAGAAACATTCAGTTCGCTCTATATGGGGTGCTATCAAAGCTGGACAGTTAGGAACTTACTTCTCTAATGAAGTGTCACGCATGGGAGGAATGGATTTATCAGATGTAGGCTATGATGCCTTTTTAATTAATGGTCTAAGATCTTCGCAACTTTTAGACGCTCATGTTGGAGAAACTGTTCGATTAAGAATTATTAATGCGGCAGCTTCAAGTTATTTTTATATCTCACTCAGTGGGTTACCTTTTACAGTTATAGCTGCTGATGGAGTAAATATAAAACCTCTTCAAACAAAAGAACTTCTTATGGGCATGGCTGAAACCTATGACATCACATTTACTTTGCCTGATCATAAAAATTATGAGTTACGAGCCACTGCACAAGACATCACTGGGTATGCATCAGCATGGATTGGGATGCATGATAAAATACCGGCTCCTCATAAACTCGCACCTGATCTGTATGCTCCTATGAATCATGGAGAACAAAGTCATAATTCTCATCAAAATCATCATCAAGAGAGTAAAACATCGACTGATCATGACCATCGCGCCAATCATGATGAGAGCTCTAAAAAAACACCAGACACTCAGAACCAACATCATAATCACGAACGTCATGATGAAAAGAAAGAACTAAAAATCGTACACGACCATACTCATCATCATAACCAACAAAAAAAACAACCAACACTTCAAGATATAAAAGCACCTGAGTCTATTTTAGACACCGTGACAGTTGATGATTTACAGTCAGAAACGAAAACATCTTTTGATTCAAAAATCAAAGTGACTGAACTTAGCTTAATCTTAGATGGAGATATGGAGAGATATGTTTGGCATATCAATGGAAAAGCCATTCATGAAGACAGAAATATTTTAATTCATGAAGGCGATGTCATTCGATTTAAGTTTATTAACAATACGATGATGCATCACCCGATGCATTTACATGGACATTTTTTTCGTGTTATCAATCAGTATGGTGAAAAATCACCATTGAAGCACACTGTTGACGTTCCCCCTCACGGTGAACGCACAATTGAGTTTTTAGCAAATGAGCGTGGTCAATGGATGCTTCACTGCCACAACCTTTACCACATGAAAACAGGTATGGCACGCGTAATCAAATACATGAGTTACCAACCTGATTCTGAAATCAGTGCTTTAGAAAAACAAGATCCTCATTTACATGATCACTGGTACTCAACCGGAAAAATTTTAGGGGCAAGTAATAAAGCTGACCTCTCTCTAAAAGCTTTTCAAACATGGAATGAGGTTGATTTAAAACTTGAGACAAAAAAAGATGAGGACTGGGAGATCGAGGGAGACCTGTTTTACAAGCGTTGGTTTGGTAATTATTTGAATTTCATTGGCGGCGCTTCTTACACTCATGAGACAACACGTGCTCAAATTGGTGTTGGTTATATATTACCTCTTCTTATTGAAACTCATTTTTTAATAGACCATACAGGAAAGCTAAGAGTGGATTTAGAAAAAAAACTTCAATGGACGAGCACCCTCTCCTCCGAGCTTGAATACACATGGAGACAAGACAAAGATTTTACATCTGAATCATCCGTAAATTTAATGTATGCCAATGATTGGAGCTGGGCTGCAGGTTTAACATATACTGGCTACTCTTTAGGTGCGGGATTTTTATATAAATTTTAAGAGCTTACAAATACGAATGAAATCTTTTTAAGAAAGAGATTTTGTTCGTGTCATCGATAACCAAACAAATAAAGCAGAAGATAATATGAATACACTTCCTACATAACCGGGATAAGAAAAACCTGCAATTAAATGAGTCGAAATAAAGACTAACAAAAGAATAAATAATAATTTACGTCTTTCAAATCTTGCAGTAAGAATCGTTAGAGGTAGTGATAAGGTAGCCACAACCCACGCATAGATCGTCATAATCAACCCCGTAAAAGGAATTGATTTTGATAAATCATTTGCGATATCTGGTAATAAACCTTCAGGAATGAACTCAGTTGTTACAAATATAAAGGCTGCTGCACTTAAAGCTATAACCGGCAACCATTCCATTGCAGATGCTCTTAGATTTTTAATCATATCCACCACTAAATTTAAATTAATAACTAAAATCTAATTACTTATTTCATATTTTAAGATTTTTAAAGCTCTCTATCAAACAACGAGCACTTTCTGTTTTTATAATATCTGCTCTGTAAATAAACGCAATTTCATCTTTGTAAGACGGAAGGCTTGTTATTTTTTCTAACCTTTCTGAAAAAACTTTTGCCACGCGTGTTGGAAGTATACCTACCCCAGCACCAGAATTCGTCAGTGTTGAAATAACTTCTAAACTATCAGTCGTCATAACTCGCGAAAAAACTTTTTTATGTTTGATCTTATTCAATAAATCCTGTGTTTGTACAAGATTAGGATTATAGATAATTACATCCTGCAAACTGTCGTTTGTTTTCCAAAAACATACTTCATCTGTTGTAATTTTATGTATAAATAAATATGGATGTTTCAATGGATTTACGACTAAGCCAAAATCCACTTCACCTCTTATGACCTTTTCACATATTTGCCTTGATAGACCATGAATGAGTTGAAGCTCTATGAACTCATAAGTTTTATAAATATTTTTAACAATATCTTGAAGTGCATATAACCCTACCGAAGGATGACACCCCAAGCTGTAACGCCCTACAAACTCTGTTTCTGATTTTTTCGTTTCAGCAACTAAAGACTGCCAGCTCGCTAATAAGGCATTACTTTCTTTTAATAATCGTTGACCAGAATCTGTTAAGATGAGCCCCTTATTTCTTCTATAAAATAATTGCACGCCTAAATTATCCTCTAATCTTTTCAACGATAAACTCAACGTTGGCTGTCCTACGCCTAAACGTTCTGATGCTCGCGACAAATTCAAAGTTGTCGCTATTTCTTGAAAGTAATGGATATCCCATGGGTTTGGATAGGTATTAATTTTCATAATAGCAGTATCTATATTATTAATTTTTAAAAATACCAAGAATGTCTTATTTATAGCCCCATCTTTAATAAAGAAGATAACTAAGGAGATTTTTATGAGAATTTTTTTCACATTAGCAATGATCACATTAGCAACTCAAACAGGATATACACAGGATAAAGTTAAAGGTTTTACTTGTGAAAATAAATCTTATCGCTACGCAAACGTAGAATACGTACAAGGTCAAAAATTAAGCGTATCTGATTCTAAAATTAAAGACACTACATCTTTAAAGCCTATCATTGCAGAAATCTTCAATGCTAAAATTGAAAATGTAGATATTGAAAGCGTACAAATAACCGTCCACGCAGGGGCTCTCTCATGTACGGATAAATTAATTTCTTATGTTATGAGCTGCCAAACGACTCCGGATAACTTTAAAACTTCGGCTACACTGACTCTCAAAGCTCATGTTAACTTAGAAAATGGCCTAGGCAGTACAACATCAGTTTTAAACTTAAAAGCTGATTTAGAGAGCTTGTTATTTACATCTTCTTTAACCAAGCAAGGTCCGATTTCTTTAGTTGGTTCAAAGCCAATTGTAGTGAGTTTAGATCAAATTCAAGCAACTACACAAGCAACTCTATCAATTAACAACCAACCTGTATCACTAGAATGGAATACGTTTTTTAAACTTTACAAAAATGATTTTTCATTTTGCAGAGAAATAACAAAATAATTAAAGGCCTATCAAAAAAGAAAAAAGCGGATGAGTTTTCCTCATCCGCTTTTTTTATCTAGTAACTGTTTTATGCCTATGAATAATTAATCCATGAGTTGGATCGTAAGGGGATATTCCCACACTGACTCGGTCTCCAACAACAACCTTGATATTAAACTTTTTCATTTTACCGCAGAGTTTAGCTGAAATCTCTACTCCATTATCTAGAGTGATGAAATAAACTCCTCCGCCGGACAAATTAGAAATCTTACCATCAAAGTTTACAAGATCTTCTTTAGCCATAACATCCTCCTTTCAGAGAAAGGAAAATATTTTAGTAACGTGAACGATTAAAACCACCGCCGTTACGTCCGCCACCACCGCGGCTGTTATTATCACGTGGAGCCATTGGTTTAGCTTCGCTTACATTAAGCGATCTACCCATTTGATCTGTACCATGTAATTTTTCAATTGCTGTTGCTGCATCAGCATCAGTTGCCATCTCTACGAATGCGAAACCTTTGCTACGACCAGAATCACGGTCTGTGATGATTCTAGCTGATTCAACTTGACCGAATTGAGCAAAAAGATCAGTTAATGATTGATCGTCCATGCTATAAGAAAGGTTACCGACATATATTTTTTTACCCATTTAGTGCCTCCTGTAAAAGCTGTTGGGGGCCATTCGCGAGACAATTACAATAGGACATCTAATGAATTACGAGAACGGACTGAAACACCTTTTAATCATTATTTAGTCAATTTAGGTAGCATTTTATTCATTATTTTTATTATGCTCCACGAAAATGCCTAAAATTTACTCTTTTTTTCAGAGTTTACACCTATTCACATATAAAGGATTCTTCTTCAATTGTAGAATTCACAAATAAATACGATAAAAAATGTGCGTACAAAATGTATAATTTTGAAATTATAGAAGCAGAATAAAAGTCTATTGTAGTGAACAGAAAATTTGAGTGTCGCACTATTTAAAGTAGAATATAGTTTTACTGGTTTAGCTTGGGAAGAAACTCCAAGCAGAAAACTTGGAGCGGGTTATTAGGACTATCCTAAGCCCGCGTTAATGCTCAATTTAATAAAGTCTGGCAAGTATTGGCAAGCAGTTTTAGACCCTAACTTGAAAAAGGGAGACCAGATTCCCTTTTTCTTCGGTCTTTGGCAGGACAATTCCAAGTTCCTCAGTAGCTCCTTGGGTGTCTTCTGCGATTAAGCGTAAATAGCGCATGGTTGTTTTAATTGTAGAGTGACCCACAATCTTCATAACCTTTGCTAGTGGTACTCCTCTTAGGAGCATTTGCGTTATAAATGTAGCTCGTAGGTCATGAAACTTTACAGCTGTAATGCCAACTTCTCGACAGAAGTCTTTTAAAGCCTTGGCAGCATCTCCATAAAGCCAGTCCTCATGTTGCTCAAGAACCTTATTCTCATTCAAATTTGATTGAGACCTAAGCTCTTTAAGAAACCGTTCAAGCTCATTTGAAATTGGGACGTAACGATTTTTCGTACTTTTTGTAGGCCCAAGGCCATCAATGCGACCCCAGCTTTTTGTAACTGAGATAACACGATTTTCAAAATCAATGTCTGACCATGTAAGTGCGATTAGCTCTCCTTTTCTTAATCCAGTAAGGATCGCTAAGGCCCAGTGGTTGTAGTAACGATGATTTTGTATCTTGGCTTCAAAAAGAAGCGTGTTGATCTCTGTTCGGTTAAGAACTTGCTGAGGTGATTCGGGAACTTTGACTGAAATTCCTGTAGCAGGATTTCTGGCAATAATTCCGTCTTCTACCGCCATTGAAAAAACTCTTTTGAGTCTTTTTAAAACTCCATGGCGAGCTTCAAGACTAATTCCTTCAATTTTATCATAGATCAAGGAATGAATGTCTGAAGGCTTGATCTCATCAAGAAATCGTTCTCCTAAAACAGGATTAACCCACTTGTTGAAATTCGATTGATAATTAACAACGGTACTTCCTTTGAATTGAAGTTTCATTCGATTAAGGCATTTCTCAGACCATTCAGTCCAAGTACACATTTCAGGTTGTTCCTTTATGCGAGCCAAAGATAACTTGAGATCAAGTTCAATTCTTTTGGCAGCAGCAATCGAGGTGACGTTCCTTCGTTTCTTATAAACTTGTTTCCCGTTGATTCTTGTGGTGGCAACAACAGTATATGTTGTCTTACCATTTGTTTGTTCAGTGTAGATCGGCATTTCTAAACCTCCCTTGGAAGGAAAAGAGTATGCAGATCACTTTCTTTAAATCTAAGACGACGACCAAATTTATAATACTTCACTTGTGCTCTATGAACTAAAATTCTTAAAGCATTAGGTGTTAGTCTTAAAAATTCAGCGGCCTCTTTCGTATTTAGCCATCTGATGTTCTCGTCTGCTTGTTGATTCTTCTCTATTAAATTATCAAAGAACGAATCTGATTTTTTAAGATCAGACTTTTTATTATTATAGCGTGTTTCCCTCTGAAAGTAAGGTTTTTTATCTGCCATTTTTAATTACCTTGTCGTGTCGGATTACCGATAGGTTATGTGGAAAAATGTCAGCTAAAAGCGCAAATAATTCGTTTATGGGACTTATCCACAGAGCCAGCCTTTAAAAAAATGCGGCCCTGTGTAAAGCCAGAGTAAAATCTATTTTTAAAGAGCAAGTTTCTTCACAAGAAATTCACCCAAGGTCAGCTTAACTTCTGCCTTCTTGTTATATTCATCAAGAGCCATAGACACTCTTTCCATTTCAGACAAACTGCTTTCCTGAAGTTTTTCAATTTCTTTAACAGTAACTTTAGGTAGCGCAATTAGAACTAGGTCTTTCAGAATGATTTCACGTCCATAGTTTTTATTATTGGCTTGATTCAAAATATTTTGAATCAACTCTCGTTGCTCTTTATTTTTAGAGACGTCGATAAAGTATTTGTTTTGATCTTTTGGCTCGTATTGTTCTTGAACTTCATTTTTTTTTCGTCTTCCTCTTTTTCTTTTTTGTTCCTCTTGTTTTCTTGATTCTTCGTTCCCTGTATTGTTTTCTTCTTCCTTTCCTCTTCCTATTACTTCCTTATTGTTATTCATTTATATTTCCTTTTTTATTATTCCCGCCGCCGCCGATGTTTAGTCCCTGCCAGTGACCACTTCCTCTCAACATCGTTGGGGGGGAGTGGTCACTGGCGAAACAAGGGACGATCCAAACGAGGCGGCGGCGGAACCGATTGTTTTTCTTGTTGTTTTAACAGTTTTCATTTTTTCATTTCAAAAGTACCAATATGCCCACCGAGCATATTGGTGGGCATATTGTTTTTGCGATTAGATTGAACTCAGTTTTTCAAAGTTTGTTTTAGATGTAGCTAGTTCAATCAATGCTGTTTGTGGATTCTTCTGCCATTCAGTAGCATCCACAAAGCCTATTTTTTCAATTAAGGCAACTCGGCCTAAGTGTTTCAGTGATGATTTAATTCGTTTTCTCAAAACTTCATTTTCTACAATAAAAAGAACCAGACTGAAGTGATTCAATTTGTTGTAGCTCCATAAAATTCGACGGTAGCGAGGTAGAGTCTTACCATTGCGTTCATATTCTATTGCTACGAGATGATAATTCTTCCCCATGTAAGCTTCACAAATAGCATCTGGATACTTAGTCTGATCTCCTTGATCTTGAATTAAAAATTTTGTCTTGTGACTATTTTTAATTTCCTTTTCAATCATCCAATTTTTACAAATGCTACTTTGTTCGAGCTTCATTAGACTATGGGCAACAAGTTCATCATGTCTAAAGTGTCTTGGATTAACTGGGTCAACCAGATTCCAATTCAAGGTTTTTGCAATTCGTTGCCCTTGATCGCCCAAAACATAATAGTCACCAAGATCGCAGTTATGTTTTTTTAGGAGGTCATTATCTAATAATATTTTTAGTTGCCAATTCTGCCATCGTTTCTTTCCATGACAAAAACTTTCTAACCATACGGCCTTAGTCATCACGCCAACCTTCGCGACATACTTTAGAGCTTGCTCAGTATTGGGTGAAAGATTCTTGCCATTTTTAAAGACTGCCGACATTACGGAGCCTCCCAGCGAGTTGGCTCTGTGATGATATATTCAAAATGTCCCTCGATGTAGCGATTGCCAACAACCTTGCTTTCAACCCAAACAGCTTCAACCTTTGGTTGTTGAAGGGACGGAGTAGATTGTCCTTTTGATGACTTCCTTTCAGATTCCTTTCCTTTGAGGTAAGCCAATTCTTTATCTCGCTCATTACTTTCGTGAATTGCTGATCCTGCAAATCCACCTGCGATGGCTCCGACGCTTGCGCCTATAATTACATTTCGAGTTCTGTGCTTACCATCTTGGCCAATAATTCCACCAAGAGCAGCTCCAGTTCCTGCACCGATGGCACTACCTAGACCAGTAGATTTTCCCATTGAAGAGCAGCCTGTTTGAAACAGTAGAGTCGATAAGATTAAAAGCGAAAATACTGTTGTTTTAAAATTTAATGAGTTCATGTCTATGTCTCCTTACTTTGGGCAATTTGCGAAACACTTATTGAAGTTCCGACGTGATTGTCTGTTGCTTCATATTTTTTAAATTCAAGTAATGGCATCATAGTTTTGGCAATTTCGGGAATTGGAATTGGTTCAAGATCGTCGGTTTTATTGAACTTGATTCTAACAGTCTTAGAGCCACGCTCGTGGGGCACAATCATAATTGCTTCACCAACACCTAAGTCTCTTTTAAAAATATTTGGATGAATCGCAAATTCTTCAACATCTCTAGCTGACATTTCACCGCTTTTATTGACTCCAAATAAGCTTTTGGTTTGCCGCTCGGTTGTTTTAGTCGATGTCAAAGTTCCAATTACTTTTGAGAAATATTCTGCTGAGTCTGGATCATTTCCACGCATAAAAATCTTTAAATTGGCATTTGTAAGAATTGAATTTGCGACTGAATCACCGAGGACCGTGATATCCCCAAGAGCTTGGTGTGCGAAAACAATTCCGACATTGGCCGATCTTGATTTGTTTAAAATCGAGATGAAGCCCTCATAAAGATATTCAGAAAAATCATCCAGAAATACGCTGAAAAACCTTTTCTCTTCTTTTCCTGCTAGTCGATGTCTATTTGCCACGGCAGCTTGTAGTGATTGTAAAACAAGTTTCCCTGTAGCTTTTCCCAAAAATGGCGAAAGCAGAACTGGCAATTGAAAATACACGATCTGATTATTTTTAAGGGCATCATCAATTGTAATTGCGCCTGCTTCAGGATTAAAGAGTCTTGCATTCTCACCAAAAGCAAAGTGGCCAATGGCAGACAATAAACCACTTGTTCTTTCTTCGCGATCTTTCGGTGCCATCTTTGCAAAATTCATTACCCAGTGCTTTAAGTTGTCATCTTTAATTTTTGGAAGCATATCTTCAAGTAAACTTGGGGTGCTGATTGCCTGATGAAGTCTTTGAAATGTTGGCACAGTCTGCGTTGTTTCAAATACTCGCATAACTTGATTCATGACTTCATACTGAAGGCTTCGGTAGTAGGGATTCTCGAATTCAAATGCATTAAATACTCGTTCTGTAATTTCTTCGGCTGTTCCACCTAAAAGTGGATTAAACTGAAAAGACTGTTCTCTACGGCTTAAGCTGAATAACTTGAAGTCATTTTCGCGACCAGCCTGTTTAGTGTAAGCCCAAAGTTTATCGATAAGAGAATTGTCAGCCTTTCCGTCTATCAGCAAAAGACCTTTCCCTGAGTGAATATCCTGAATTGCCCAAGGCAAGATCACACTTTCAGTTTTACCAGCGTTTGTTGTCCCAATGACTTGTGTGTGCATGGCCCTTTGACGTGTTTTGATCCAAATGTCTTCTCCTTTATCTGTTGTTCCGCAAAAAACAGAATCCTCAGATTTTGCAGTGATAGATTTTGAAAAAATATTTTGGTCTCTTTTCTTTTTAATCTTTATCCAAATCATTCGTCCAACAGGAATCATGATTACGATCAAAAGCCCCATAACTATCAAAAGATTACGGTTAGATTTATTAGTCCATAGCCAAAACGAATCTAGAATCTTAACCAGTAAGAACAAGCCAATTATTGCGATAAATGTGGTTTCACCATTTGATGAGGGACTATTCTTATCGCCCATAGGTTGCTCCTGCATCTCTAAAAGTGAAAGGCTGATTCAAAACAGCATACGTCTCGATGCCTTGATCTAACTCAATCCATTTCCTTTCTTTTTGAAGTTCTTCGCCCATGGCATTTGCTCGATCTGTTGCTGTTTGAGCGACAGCATTGCGCATTCCATTTTCATGGCCACCTTGGTTTGCACCAAAGGCCCCAGTGTTCATTGATCCAGCAGCGTAAGCTCCAACAAATCGAGTCAGTGTTTGGCCGACAGCATTTTTAACACCATCTGAATGAACACGTCCGTTAACTCCGACCTGTCCGTCACGCCCAACACCTACAGCAGAAAATGGTCTCTCTCTTCCATCTGGGAGTATAATAGATCGCCAAGAAATGGTTGCTCTTTCTGCATCGGAGTCAAAAGAAGCATCACCAAGAACTTTTGAACCACTAGGAATTGCTAGACCACTTTCAGCAGAAACATCACTTGATACAATTCCAACAACAGGCATTCCTTGATTGGCTATTGTTACCTTGTTAGACAAGCGAATAGTAACCCTTGTTCCTGCTGATAACTGTGTTCGAGCGTCATTGCCTCCGCGTGAAAGTATCATTGATGAACTGCGATCAGGTGAATTACCACCACCAGCTCCACCAGCTGATCCTGATGAAGATGTTGGTCGATAGAGATAATCAAGTGAACCATGAACTTGTCTCACATTTACTTGAGATTCTTGAAGCTGTCTGATCGTCTCTTGAGTGGGATCGTTCTCAGCTTGTCTTATTTGCTCTAGACTTCCTTTTTCTGCACGCTCATAAAACGTATCTTGATCTGGTTCAGAACTTGGAATTAACAAAAGGCCCAATATTAATATGGACACCGTTAAAATTGCCCAAGTTTGAACTTTAGACCAATTGACTTCGCGCTTAGACGTGAATGGTTTTGGCTCCCTCAGGAAGTAGTTTTTAATGTCCAAATTTACCTCCTTGGCTACCGCTTCCATGTGGCGACCTTTTGAACTGTAAGATAGGAAACTTTGTTTCGTCTGACTTCAATTCTGAATGTTTCATTTGTATTCAAATCAACCTCTCGCAATTGAAGTACCCCCGAAATAGTCCTTTGCGGCGACACTTCTAGAGAGGACATAAAGAGATTGTGGATTGGCTGAGTTTCTCCCATTTGAGTTAACCAAATCCATTCTGGCTTAAAAGTTTCTTTCTTTGTCGAAGAAACATTAAACTCTATTAGCAAAATTCCATTTTTTGCTCTGCCAACTCGTTTGATATTCAAATTCAAGTTTTCGTTTCGGAGTTGATTTTTAAATTCAGTCCATCGCACCCCAAAGTCTTTGGTTTGCGTTGCCAGTGGTTTATCTTTTGGAATTTCGAGGTAAACGACATAATCAGCACTAGCTTCTGCGCCTG
>JBKBTW010000017.1:0-24559 GCA_046291245.1 Pseudobdellovibrio sp.
CGATTTGATGTCTAAATGAGGATTCCGAGAGTAAAACTCCCGCTAAAAAAGCACCCATAGCCATGGATAAACCAGTAACTTGCATTAACAGTGCAGTGCCTAAAACGACAAGTAAGGCTGCTGCGGTAAAAACTTCGCGTGCTTTTGAACGTGCAAGAATTCTAAAAAATGGATTTAAAAGCCATATACCTGCTGCAATGACTGCGGCCATTGTTCCGATTGGTATAATAATTGATTGCCATGTCAGTCCGTGTGAAGTGTTAATAGGAGATAAAAACGCAACTAACGCAAGCAATGGTACGATTAACAAATCTTCAAAAAGAAGAATAGACACCATTTTTTGTCCGTGCGGCATCGCGACTTCACCACGTTCTGCTAAAATTTGAAATACTATGGCTGTAGATGTTAAAACAAATCCCATACCGCTTATAAAGGAAACAACAGGTGAAAATCCAAAAGCGATACCAATTAAAGTTAAAACAGTAGTGCATATAAATATTTGAGCTGAACCTAAGCCAAAAATATCTTTTCGCATTCCCCATAAGTGCGAAGGTTGCATTTCAAGGCCGATCACAAATAAGAACATCACAACACCGAGCTCTGCGACATGCAGGACTGCGCTTGGATTATCAAATAGTCCTACTCCAAAGGGACCGATCACTAAACCAGCTGCGAGATAGCCAAGTACAGATCCTAAGCCTATGCGTTTAAAGAAAGGTACAGCAACAACGGCTGCTCCTAGAAGAGTCACTACTTTGATAAGTTCGTTTGAATTTTCAACCATAGATTTGAATGCTAGCTGGAATGATTACCGTTAGCAAGAAGTAGCAAGGTAAATCTAATTATAAGTGTTAAGTAAAGTATCTAAAAAAATTTGAGTTAATTTATGAGGATGTTTACAAAAAGCTTGCACTTGATATTTAAAGCTAGGTATTTGATATTTAAAGCTTATATCCATGAGCTTATGAGTTTTAAAATCTATAAAATCTGGAATATAGGCTGCACCTAAATTATTTTTAGCCATTTCTAAAGCTAAATCCCAACTTTGTATTTTTAAAGTCTTTATATTTAATTTTTTTCTATTTAAATGCTCATGCAATTTAATGACTTCAGGTCTATCTTCAGTTGTAACTATTTGGGGTAAGGCATTATTTTTTGCGACTAGCAAAAATTGACCTTTTAAGACCGGAGTTCTTTTGTAATTTATGGACTTTTTTTCATTATCAATTGTGATAACAAGATCGCTTTCATTTTGCTCGAGTGTATTTATTAAAAAATCTGTATTTCCGATCACTAGGGATAAATCAACTTTCGGGTAATGTTTCATAAACTGGGTGAGATGAGGAATTAAAATAGATTTGGCTATTGAGTTAGAGCAACCTATTCGTAGGCTGCCAGCATGTGTGTCCGTTAAGTCATAAATTGATTTTTTCAGAAGCTCTGATTGCGAAAATAATTTTTCTATCTCGCTAACCACTTTATGAGCTTTATATGTAGGAATAAGATTGTTTTTTTTATGCTCAAAAAGCTCGAAGTTAAAATGACCTTCCAGTTTTTTAATTCCTTGGCTTATGGCTGGCTGAGAAACGAAATTTTTTTCAGCCGCTTTTTGAACGCTTTTGAATTGATAAGTGTCATAAAAATATTTAAGTAAAGTAAAATTTATATCCATAATTTTAAGTTAATATTATATTAATTTTATATAATTATAAATTATTAATAAAATATGCTAAGTGTTGTCAAAATAAGGAGTTTATATGAGAATCTTAGCTAACTTTTTTCTATTTTTATTGATAAGCTTAAACATTAAGCAAACAATAAAGGCAAATAATATGGAAAGTGTTTATAAAATATTAACAGTGAGTGAGTGGCAGAAATTTCAAAGCCAAGGAGAGTATGAAGGCTCTTTAGTCGATATTAAAGATGGGTTTATACATTTATCACCACGAGATAAAATTAACCGAGTTATGAGTAAGTACTACAATCAAGAAACAAAAGTATATATCTTGAAATTTAGCGAATCCCATTTTTTAAATCTTCTTAAGTGGGAATTAGCTTCAGATAATAATTTATATCCGCATTTATATAATCGTCCACTCTATTTAAAAGAAGTTGAAGAGATTAAGACAGCTGATCCAAAAATAGGGATATAATTACTTAAGTTCTTCGGTAAATATTTTTTCAGTGATTTTCCAGAATTTATCTTGTTTACGTGCAATAACATATGCTGGTAAACGAAATAGTTTCTGGGAATGAATTACATCATCTACAGTGTTAATCTCAAGATTTAGTTCAGGTCTTTTTAAATGTGAGCGTAAAAAATTAATATTAAATTTTTTAATGGCAGAAGGATTGTTAAAAAAATAGGCCTCACTTAAATAATTTGCATCGAAGTCGTAGTATCTGATTTCGAGATAAGTGTTGCCATTTTTATCTTTACGCTCTTCAAAGGCAACCCTTTCAGGAGTGAGGACGTGTGCATTTTTGGACAACTTTGCTTGTTTGAGTTTAGCATCGGCATCTATAAGCACAGCTTTACATTTTTCACATTCTCGAGCTGTGATATCGTTTTCCGCTGAACATACATGACAGATTTTATATCTGAATCTAAAGCCACACTTGGTAATTTCTAATGTTTTTGGATTTTGAACAGCACCACGACAAGTTCTCCCATAATGCTCTAGCACTTCTCCATCGGAATCCATGTAGCCCCAAAAGTCATTAAAAAATCCACAAGAAGGGCATATCACTTGCACAGGAACAGTGTCCTTAGCAGGTTTTTTATCGCTTATTTCAGGTTTAAAAATATCATGTCCCATTCCTGTGTAATCTAAAACATAACAATCTTTTTTATCTGCGGATAATCTTAAACCACGACCGATGATTTGTTGGTACAAACTATTTGATTCTGTAGGTCTCAGGATTGCTATGACATCTACATGGGGCGCATCAAACCCTGTTGTAAGCACCGATACATTCACTAAATATCTAAACTTTTTATTTTTAAAATCGTTTACTATTGCTTCACGATCTTGAATATCTGTATCACCTAAAACAATTTTAGCTTCGCCGCTTGGAAGGTAAGTCATGATTTCTTCAGCATGTTTTACTGTGCTACTAAAAATCATGACGCCTTTACGGTCAAATTTTTCAGTTATATCGATAATATTTTTAATAATAAGAGGGGTTAAACGTTTCTGATTTTTAAGAATATCTTCTATGTCAGCATTTGAATAATGGCCATTTTTTGTCTTTAAATCAGAAAAATCATAACACGTAACGGGAATATCAATTTTAACAGGTGGAGTAAGATACTTGTTTTTAATCATGTAACTTAACGGTAATTCATAGACACATTGTTTAAAAAAACGTGGTTTATCGGTTTTAAGCTCTCCTAAGGTTGAATATTGATAGATCCACCCGAGGCCCAGTCTGTAAGGCGTTGCGGTTAAACCTAAAATGCAAAGTCTGGGATTACGAGCAAGAAGCTTTTTTATAACTTCTTGGTATTGAGTTGAACCTTCTTCGGCTACACGATGGCACTCATCTATAATAAGAAGAGAAAAATTATTAAAGAAATCATCATCTGCTCGGGCAATAGATTGTACGCTTCCGAATATTGCTTTTTGAGTGTGATCTTTTTTGCCGAGACTTGCTGAGAATATTCCAGCTTCTAAACCATAGCTTGTGTATTTTTCATGATTTTGTTCAACCAGCTCTTTAACGTGAGCTAAAATTAAAACACGCCCCTGAGCAATTCGTGCCAGTTCTGCAATAACAAGACTTTTACCAGCACCTGTGGGAAGCACGATCATAGCTGGATCACGTGTTTTTTGAAAATATTTAATTACATTTTGTACAGCTTGTTGCTGATAATCACGCAGTTTATACATACATTATTAATATGGTCTTTATTTAGGTGGATATAAAGGAGTATTTTATGCTGACACACAAGATTGATTATTAAATAAGTTACAATTAAGATACAACCTTATGGCAAAATTATTTGAAAAATGGAAATTAGGATCTTTAGATTTAATTAATAGAATTGTTATTCCCCCAATGTGTCAGTATTCAGCTGATAATGGGAGGGCGACGTCGTGGCACTTGATGCATTTAGGACAGCTCTCGCACTCGGGAGCTGGTCTATTGATCATCGAAGCTACGGCAGTATGTCCCCAAGGCCGTATTTCATGGGGTGATCTGGGATTATATGATGATGGTTGTGAAATGGCTTTAAAAAATGTTTTACAAGAAATAAAAAAATACTCGTCTATGCCAGTAGCCATTCAGCTTGCTCATGCGGGACGTAAAGCTTCTACAGAAAAACCTTGGTTGGGTACAAAACAATTAAAACCCACTGATCTAAACGGTTGGCAAACTGTAGGACCTTCAGCATTAGCTTTTAACGATACAGATGTTCCGCCACTAGAATTAACTCAAGAAGAAATGTTAGGAATTAAAAATGCTTTTGTTTTAGCAGCACAAAGAGCTATTCGCGCAGGAGTGAGTGGAATTGAAGTTCACTCAGCACATGGATATTTATTGCATCAATATCTTTCCCCTCTATCAAATAAGCGTACAGATCAATATGGTGGAAGTTTAGAAAACAGAATGCGTTTTCCGCTGGAAGTATTTGAAGCTGTTAAAAAATCTGTTCCCTCAACAGTGCCTGTTTGGATTCGTATATCCGCAACGGATTGGGTTGATGGCGGCTGGAGCTTAGAAGACTCTATAGTGTATAGTAAAAAACTTAAAGACTTAGGATGTGAAGCTATCCATGTAAGTACTGGTGGTTTAGATCCGAAGCAAAAAATTCCGGTAGAGCCAAGATATCAAGTTAGTTTTTCTGAGATTATTAAAAAAGAAGTCGAAATTCAAACTATAGCTGTAGGTTTAATTACAGAAGCCGAAGAAGCTGAAGATATTTTACAAAAGAATCAAGCTGACGGTATTGGTATAGCTCGAGGTATTTTATATAACCCACGTTGGCCATGGCATGCTGCTGCTAAACTTGAAGCTTCAGTTAGTTGCCCGCCACAATTTTTAAGAAGCCAGCCTCATGTGTATAAAAACTTATTAAAAGCATATTTAAAATAAAAACTCTAGAGGTTCATTTTTTGTGACCTCTAGAGTTAGTAAAAAAACATCGGATGTAGTTTTTAATTAAGTAATTTTAGAAATTAATATCTTATCTGTCTTCTTTGCGAGAGAGTTGTTCTGTATCAATAGGCTCAACATTTCCGCGACGTGGTGCTTGCTCACGAGAAGGCGATGTTGGTTGCGTAGGCTCTCTAGATGGATCTTCTGGGCGCGGAAATTTTGGTTTAGACCCAGTTCTATGATTCTCTTTAGATTGAGTTTGTTGTTTGTTCATAAATCCTCCTTGTTGGTTGTTAATTTATGTTTAGTGAGTTGAATTACGTGGTTGATAGCCCGTTCTAGTGGGAGACTTAGAAATGTCCTTGCGACTTTTCGCATGAGGGATTCTGTCAAATGTAGATAACTGTCTTTTGTTTGAACTTTCTTCTGGATGATAAGGTATTTTATGGATGTTGTCTTGATTCATAAACTTTGTAAGAGAGTTAGTTTTTTTAATTTTTTTAGCTTTGTTTAATGGGGATGATTTCTTAACGGACACTTTACGTTTAGAAGTCGTTTTGCTGGTCGTAGATTTTACGGCTGCGAATTTACTTTTTTTGCTAGCTTGCGACTTTTTACGAATAGATGTAGCTCTAGCATTTTTTTTAGACTTTGCGTTTTTAATTTTAGCAGTTTTTTTTAATGAAGTCATAAGGCCTCCTTGCTTTACAGATAAAGCTGTTATTATTCAGTTAATAACCTTTGAAGCAAATGATAAGCCAACATTAAATTGCTATTTAAAGCAAAATAGAGGTAGTAGAAAAATAATATTATTTTTATAATTCCAAAAGATACCCAAATTACGAGGATTATTTCCTGTCAAATATAATATTGAGTTACGATATAAAGTAATACCATAGCGGAACACTTATAAGTGATAAAGGTATGCTTAATCCAACCATTAAATTTGCCAATTCTGAATCTAAATTAAACTCAGTAGCAACGACAGCTGAAGTGATTTGAGTTGCCATAGCAGCTTCTAATACGCTGACTTGTATGTAAAGATTATTAATTTTTAGAATATAATAAAAGAAAATGTAAAAAATAAGCGGAATAAAGAAAAGTTTAAGCGTAAGTCCAAAATATAGTGGTTTTAATCTTTTAGCAATAATTTTAAAATCAAACTGTGTTTGAAATCCAACAGAAAATAATGCTAAAGGCACTAACGTAAGCGCTATTTTGTCTAAGGCTTCAAAAATGATGAGAGGCATCGTTATACCTGATATAGACCAAACAATGGCGCCAAGCATTGCTATAAAGGGTGGGAATAAAAATACTTTCGGTAGCATATATTTAAGACTAGAATTTCCTCCACTATAGCGAGCGGCTATAAAAATACCTAATGTAGAGAGTATTAAAAAAGAACCAGGTTGATCTGCTAAAATACCAATTTCGATGGCTTCTTTTCCGATAAGGGCATCTAATAAAGGAAAGCCAACAAATGAGGTATTGCCTAAGCCAACAGTTAAAATTAGAGCTCCCGTTTTAGCGCTAGACCAATTGTACTTTTTTGCAATTAGAGTAATAAGAACATAAGCAATTAAAAAACTTAGCCATGCCGTGGCTACTGGAGCCCACCAGTAGCCATGAAAATCTAGCTTTGTAAGTAATTGAGGTAGTCTTGCTAAGATAAGAGCTGGAAGTGAAACATAAATAATAAATAAGTTGAGTGATATTCCTGTGGAAGGTGGGAATTTTTTAATATGTTTACTTGCAAGACCAAATAAAAATGAAAAAAATATTATAACAAAATTAGACATAGTTTAAATGAAACCTTTAAAGATAGAGTTTACGTCATTTCTATATCGCATAGACATGAAATCAAAATATGCCTATTGATTAATAAATTTATCCAAACGATTTGAGTTTAGCAACAAGAGATATTAATTTTAAAAATAAGTATGTGAATATTCTTGAGTTATGTATTTTTTCAATTCCTGAATAAAGATTTTTACATTTATATTTTTAGATTTGCTAGAGGGTGTAACAATCCAAATATCTTTCTTCCCATCTTGATAGGATTCTAAAACAGAAATTAAACGTCCTTTTTTTAAATCATCGCTTACATATGAACCAGCAAGCTTTGCAATTCCTAAACCTGCAACAGCGGCTTTTAAAATGACTCGAGGATTATTGCTTCTTAAATTTCCTGATAATGTGATTTGTTGGTATTTTCCCTTTTTCCGAAAAGACCAATTAAGTTTTTCACCAATACAATTATGATTTTTTAAATCAGTTATATCTTTTAATGGAGGCGCATTGTTTAGATAAGACTTTGAACAGACTATATATTCTAGTCGTGAGGCAATTTTTTGCGCGATGAGAGATGAATCTTTAAGTTCTCCAACTCTGACGGCCACATCAAATTTTTCTTCAATTAGATCTACATATTGAGAGTTAAAGCTTAATTCAATTTTAAGGTGAGGATATTTTTTTGCAATTTCAACGATAACTGGCGCTACGTACTCTTCTCCAAAAATGCCTGCTACGCTGATCCGCAAGCTACCGTGCGGAGTTTCAGATAAATTTAGTATTTCTTCTTTAGCACTTTGGATGTTAGTTAATGATTGCTTACAAGTTGTTAAGTACTTTTCACCGAGGCTGGTTAATCGCACCTTACGCGTGGAGCGTAAGAATAAGCTTGTACCTAGTTCTTTTTCAAGATTGCTAATATTTTTACTGATATGTGATTTGGATACGCTTAAATCCTTAGCTGCTTTAGAAAAACTACCTGATTCGGCTACTTGTACAAATGAAATGATTCCCTGTAATGACTTAATTGTTTTCATAGAGAAACACTATTATTCCTTTTCATCTCTAGTCAAGGAGAGGGTGTAAAGATATACTTCTATTTTTTTGATAAAGAATCTAATTTAAGAGGAGAAAAAATTATGAAAATAAAAGCAGCAGTAGCATGGAAAGCCGGAGCACCATTATCAATTGAAGAAGTTGATTTAGAAGCACCAAAAAAAGGTGAAGTTCTGATTAAAGTTGTTGCCACGGGTGTATGTCATACAGATGCATTTACATTATCTGGTGCTGATCCTGAAGGATTGTTTCCTGTAATCTTAGGTCATGAAGGTGGCGGCATTGTTGTTGAGGTCGGCGAAGGTGTAACAACTTTACAAAAAGGTGATCACGTGATTCCGCTTTACACGCCTGAGTGTAAAGAATGTAAATTTTGTTTATCAGGCAAAACTAATTTATGTGTGCGTATTCGTGCCACACAAGGTAAAGGGTTGATGCCAGATGGGACATCACGTTTTTCTAAAGACGGGAAAATGATTCATCACTATATGGGGTGTTCTACATTTGCTGAGTACACAGTTGTTCCAGAAATAGCCTTAGCAAAAGTAAATCCCGCTGCAGCGCTCGATAAAGTCTGTTTATTAGGGTGTGGTGTGACTACAGGGATTGGTGCTGTGTTAAATACGGCAAAAGTAGAAAAAGGTGCAACGGTTGCAGTTTTTGGTATTGGAGGTATTGGTTTATCAGTAATTCAAGGTGCCAAAATGGCTGGTGCTTCGAAAATTATCGCTATTGATATTAATGATGATAAGCGTCAGTTGGCTGAGAAATATGGCGCTACAGATTTTATTAATCCAAAAAATTACGATAAGCCTATTCAGCAAGTTATTGTTGAGATGACTGAGTGGGGTGTTGATTACTCTTTTGAGTGTGTAGGGAGTACAGCGCTTATGCGTGCAGCTTTAGAGTGTGCGCATCGTGGTTGGGGGCAATCAATTATTATCGGAGTTGCCGGAGCAGGGCAAGAGATATCCACTCGTCCATTTCAATTAGTGACAGGGCGTGTGTGGAAAGGCTCTGCTTTTGGTGGTGTAAAAGGTAGATCTGAATTGCCAAAATATGTTGAGCAATATATGTCTGGAGAAATTAATATTGATGATATGGTGACATTCACTATGCCATTAGAAGATATTAATAAGGCATTTGATTACATGCACGAAGGCAAAAGCATTCGTTCTGTAATTAAAATGGATTAAAATGAAGGAAATTAAAATGTCAGTACAAAATTTAAAAACACATAAAACATTTAATGGCTTAACTCAGTTTTGGGAACATGATTCAAAATGTACAAGAACTAAAATGAAGTTTTCTACTTATATTCCAAGTGGAAAAGTAAATGGAGCAATTATTTGGTTATCTGGTTTAACTTGTACTGACGAAAACTTTATTACTAAAGCAGGTGCTCAGAAATATTTAGAGCAACATGGTTTAATGGTTATTTGTCCTGATACATCTCCACGAGGTTTAAATTTACCCAAAGAACATGATTCATATGATTTTGGTGCTGGTGCAGGTTTTTATGTAGATTCTTTAACTGATGGTTATAAAGATCATTATAATATGTTCAGCTACATATCTGTTGAGTTGTATGAAATTTTGCAAAGAGAATTTAAAATTTCGACTGATAAGATTTCTATTATGGGCCATTCAATGGGTGGGCATGGGGCTTTAATCATAGGTTTAAGAAATCCACAGAAATTCAGAGCTATTTCAGCTTTTGCACCAATAACTAATCCTTTAAATGTAGCTTGGGGGCAAAGAGCTTTTACAGGATATTTGGGTGATGATAGAAATCTATGGGCAAAGTATGACGCTACAAATTTAGTTAAAAGTGGTCATAAACACCAAAATAGTATTTTAATTGATCAAGGCTTAAGTGATGAGTTTTATGAAAAGAAAAATTTAACACCAGAAGTTTTTGAATTTGCCTGTAAAGAGATGGATCAACCTGTGCAAGTTAATTATCGTAAAGAGTATGACCACAGCTATTATTTTATTTCGACATTTATAGAATCACACATTGAGCATCACGCTAAAGCATTGAAATAACGAAAGTATTAAGTTTATAATTATTTTATGCAAATAGATCCTGTAACTAAAATTTTTATAATTATTGGTGCTATGTTTATATGTTGTGGTATTGCATGGCAATTTGGCTGGTTGCAAAGTATAAAAATAGGTCGCTTACCTGGTGATATTAGAATAGAGCGAGAAGGGTTTAGTTTTTACTTTCCGTTAACTACATGTGTTCTGATTAGCATTATAATTGGACTAATTAACTGGTTGTTTAAAAAATAGTTTATAAAGTTATCAGATTGTTATCGCTTAGGGCTGATGCAGTAAATTGTAGTTGGCAAAAGTACAAAAGCTGTATAACACGCTTAAATCTAACTATGAATATACGGAGAAAAACTTTCTATTACATGTTCTGGGATTTCGATAGGTCGCCCATTCTTTAAATTAATATAAACCCAGAGAGTTTTCGCTTTGATAAGTGTTTTATCGTCTTTATTTCTTTTTATTGTGTAAACACGTGTTGAGCGTGTAGCTTCCATTTGTTCAATCCATGTTTCAACAGTAAGTTCTTCATCCAAAAATGCAGGAGCTAAATAGTCGACCTCATGCCTTCTTACCACAAAGCAAGCTTCTTCTGATAAAAATTTATCAAGTGTAAAGCCTATTGATGATGAGTTGGCACCTGCAGCTTCAAGTAGCCATTTAATGTAAACCTCGTTGTTTACATGATTTAGAGAGTCGATATGTTCTTGAGATACTTTTATTGGGTAGCGAAAAATTTTTTTCATAGTTACCTTTGGGAATTCTCCAAGAGCGACGTATTCAATGCTTTACATTTGACCAGTGCATTTTGTTATTGAATTTTGCTCATGACGAACTCTCAGTTACTGAAGTAAGATAAAATCATTAGTTGTTTTCAATGTAAATAAGGTAATATAAAAAGTATAAAAGATAAAGGTTATTAGATCATGAAAAAATATATATCCATAAGTAATATATTCTTTGTAATGGTCTTATCTTATTTAATTTATAAAAAGGCACCAGCTGCTCTAAAATCGTTTAAAATGCAAAATCAACAAGATTTGATATTATCTGATGAAGTACTTACGCTTAAAGATATATACAATCAGTCATTTAGCGTAGTCTACCCTCATGTAAAAATTTTTTGGGCTACTTGGTGTCAGCCTTGTAAGATAGAAATGATACGAATACAGAAAATGATAGATTCAGGCCATATTAAAGCTGAACAAATTATTGCTATATCATTAGATGAATCTAAACAAGATGTTTTAAAAACAATAAAGGAAAAGAAGTATTCCTTTCCTATAATATGGGATGATAAACAGTATTTTTCTAATTTATATAAAATAGTAGGAACACCGACTATTTTAGTTGTAGATTATAATAAAAAAATAGTTTGGGCTACAGAGGGAATAAGTCCATCTTTAGAGTTTAGGCTAAAAAATTATTTAAATAAGCAGAAAGATTTTTAAACTAATGCAAAACAGAAGCGAAGTAAAAGCAGAAAGATACGCTATAAGTAAGAAGAGCACATGGGTCAGTGTAGTCGTCAATGTTGTGCTTACAGTTGTTCAATTAGTGATCGGGCTATTATCTGGTGCCACGAGTTTAGTTGCGGATGCTATACACTCTTTGTCTGATCTATTGTCAGATTTTATGGTTTTAATAGCAAAGTATTATAGCCATAAGGATGCGGATAAAGAGCATCCTTATGGACACTATAGATATGAAAATGCAGCATCGTTGTTTTTGGGTTTTTTATTAATTGCTGTGGCGATTGGTATGATTGTATCGGCAGTTAATAAAATTGAAAATTACCAAACTTTAAATAAAGTCATGAGTATAGCATTGTGGGTGGCTTGTTTAACACTTATTGCGAAAGAATTACTTTTTAGATACATGCTGAAAGAGGCACATAAAGCTAAATCCTCTCTTTTAGTAGCTAATGCTTGGCATGCTCGTTCAGACGCCGCCTCTTCTTTGGTGGTAGCTTTAGGAATTTTGGGTAATTTAATGGGTTACCATTTTTTAGATCCTGTAGCTGCAATAATTGTTGCTTTTATTATAGGTAAAATGGGTATTCAATTTAGTTGGAATTCTTTACATGACTTGATGGATAGAACTGTTGATGATGAACTTTCAGTTGAGATAAAAAATGTCTTTTTAGCTTCTGAGGGAGTACAAGGTGTACACGATTTAAAAATTCGTAAAATGGGCGATTTAATTGTCATTGATGTACATTTAGAGGTAGATGGTCAGTTAACTGTTGAGCAAGGGCATCGCATAGCATCTCAAGCTAGAGACACTGTAATGAATACTTACGACCATGTGTTAAACATCATGACTCATGTCGATCCTGTGTAAAATTAATATCTGCTTGCAAAAGTGAAAAAAACTGTATGAGTTCTTTTCACTAAATGAATCATTCTAAAAATGAATGTTCAATGATGAAATTAGATGTAAAAAATATGAAATTTTAAAAAAATCCTCGTATCATAATTTAAAAGCGAGGATTGCTTATATGATAATGAACAAGGCTGTTTTAAAGGTTACTTTAGGGTTAGTGGTCATACATTTACTATCTGCATGTAAAGAAGAAAATTCAAATACCTCTTTGAATCAAAATGAAGCCATAACATCACATTACACACTAGCAGCACGAAATGTTGCTCAGGAATATGAAATCCCTACAGATGATATTCCTAGTGATCCAATAGACTGTTTTTTTGATGGTCAATTAGTGAAGGATGGCTCAGCTATCACTGCTTTTCAAAATTCAAGCGTAAATTACGGCGAGTCTTGCGTGGCTGATTCACGAGTTTGTCAGGCTGGAGTTTTAACTGGAAGTTATATGTATGCTTCTTGTGAGGTCGGAGCTGCAAAAAGTTGTTTATTTGATGGATCTACATTGAGGCATGGTGAGTCTGTAACTGCTTATCAAAATTCAACGGTAAGCTACGGACAACTTTGTTCCGCTGTAGCTGAAACTCGTGTTTGTAATAATGGTGTTTTATCAGGTAGTGCTGTTTATTCAAAATGTGAAATCGCTTCACCAAGAGCTTGTTTATTTGATGGTAAAACAATTAGTCATGGTGAATCTATTAAAGCATTTAAAAACTCTACAACAAGATATGGAGAAAACTGCGAAGAAGAAGTGAGATCGTGTCAGGACGGAACATTAACAGGATCTTATGTTTATGGTTCTTGTTCTGTTGGTCAGCCAGAGAGTTGTTTATTCGCAGGCAGGACGATTGCGCATGGTGAAAAAGTACTAGGATATAAAACATCATCTGTTGGATACGGAGAAGTCTGTTTATCTGAAGAACGTCTATGTCAAAACGGAGTGCTAAGTGGTCAAAATGTATATGAAAGTTGTGTAGTTGGAGCGCCTCAATTATGTGAATTAAACGGTGTTGTGTATCAACATGGAGAATCTTTTATAGCATATGAATCTACGCAAGTTAAATATGGCAGTGTATGTCAATCAGAAGCTAGAAGTTGTGACAATGGTGTAATCTCAGGAAGTTACCAGTATAGTTCTTGTCAAGCTGAAGTGGCTAAGGCATGCACCTTCCAAGGTGAGAGTGTGCTACACGGAGAAAGTGTAGTGGCATATTTTTCGGAACACGTCTCATCTGGGTTGCAGTGTAGTTCAGAAACTCGTAAATGTACGGACGGTGTGTTATCAGGAAGTGCTACACATAAACAGTGTGTAATTCAAGAACCGCCTGTAGTCGCAAACCCCTTAAAATCATGTTATTTGAATGATCAAGAAATTAAACATGGATCATCTGTGACAACTTATAAAGAAGCTCATGTTGGGTATGGTTTAAATTGTTTATCTCAAACTCGCAAATGCAATGATGGTGTGTTGTCTGGAGAATATACACAAAATAATTGTAGCGTAGACATGGCACAGAATTGTGAGTTAAATGGTAAAGTTGTAAATCATGGATCATCAGTTACTGTATTTAAAGCTTCAACAGTAGAATATGGTAAAAGCTGTGAATCAGAAACGCGTAAATGTAGTAATGGCGTTTTATCTGGTTCGTCAACTGCTGAATCGTGTGTAGTTTTACCAGAGCCTGTACAAGACGGTGGATCAGATAATCAATGTTCAAATCAGAATTTGATATGGGAATTTCCAGATAAATGTAAAGTAGGTTGCGGCACGAGTGTCGGCTATTATAATTCGCGAGTGAGTCGTGACGGAGGGAAAACTTGGATAGTGATTACTCAAAATACTTTACCTGAAGACTTACAAGAAATGTGGAATTTTATGTTGAAAAAACATGGAAAAAACTCTTGTGGACGTCCAAACGTAAAATATGATCTATCAATTAAAAAAGGTTATATAGCTCTTAGGAGAATAGATTTGCCAAACTGTAAAGAGTGTAAGCTTGTGGAGGTAGAAGTTAAGGTTAAAAATAGCCATGGAATGTGTCATAGAGGTGTAGTTAAAACAAAAACATCTATTAAGCTAATGTGTGGTCTTATCAATATAGATGTAAAAGCGAATATTAAATATTTATTACCGAGAGCTCAGCATTTAGGTCATGCATATGGTAAAAAGAATTAATTTTACAAACGTTTAAGTTCGTTGATTTGAATAAGAGTGAAATCAAATTTTTTGTTAGCTAACATAGCAGCGATAAGTTTTTTTTCATCTTCATAATTTTTTTAAGATTTGGATCATTAGGTTTTGCATTTAAGTTGGAACGCTCTGAATTCTTTGCGTAAACAATTCTTTGGAAAATCGCTTCAGCACGGTCATTGGCAATTTCATCACCAAACTGGATAATCTTTGGCTTCATCTGTTCAGCTTTTGGCCCACTGCGGAGGATCTGTCCCTCGTTATGAGCTTAAAGTAGAAAACAATAAATTATATATCAATCTTTTGTCTTGTACGGAGAGATTAAAAGCTAAATATAATATGGCAAACCCTGCAATGTCTTTAATGCGCGAGCCTGTGAGACAAGAAGGGCGACTCAGAATATTAGGTTTATCGAAAACACCGATGGATAAACAGTATCCAAGATATTCAACTTCAGAAAATGTGTTAAATAACGCGCTGAAAAAAGCTGAAGGCGACTTAAATATTGAAAGTAGAATATTATTTTTATCTGAGATGAATTCTCCTCACTGTAAAGGTTTTTGTTTTAAATCTGAAAAAGCATGCTCTTGGCCTAGCTCTATAACTAAGATGGATTCTCAAGATGAAATGATTCATATTTATGAAGGTTTAGTTCATTGGGCTGATGTGGTTGTGGTGGCAACAACCATCCGTTGGGGTTCAGCGAGTTCATTGTATTATAAAATGGCTGAGAGATTAAATTCTGTTCAAAATCAAATTACTTTAAAAAATAAAGTTTTGATCAAAAATAAAGTGGCTTCATTTATTATTACTGGTGGACAAGATAACATACAGGCATTAGCAGGACAGATGGTTTCATTTTTTAGCGAACAAAATTTTAAACTAGTAGCTTTAAAAAAGTACATAAAATCCTTTTTATGGGTATTTATTGTACCTAATATAAAAATATCATCTAAATAAATTTTTTGAAATATTTTATATTTCATATGTGATTTTAAATAGTTGTAAGTATGTAGCTCAACCGATTTTAAGTTAAGTCTCTTTTAATGTTCATGGCATATAAATCGCATTAAACATTCTAGTAAATAATGAAGATATTATTTACGGGGGTGTGCTTTGAAACAATTTTTACAGAAAAAAATTTTAAACGTAATTTATCACTTAGAAAAATCTATTGTAAATCCTATATATCAAAGTCAGTTTACAGCGTATAGAAAAGATGGTTGTAATTACGAACTTGCAAAAATGGACACTGATGGTGGACAAATCACAAATAACCAAGAAGTAAAAATAATAAACGGTACGCTTTGTGAAAATGAAGTCCAAGAGTCGTTAGTCCACTTAAGACATTTCTTGAACAACGTTAAAAAAAATCTTAATTCAGATTTAAATAATTCAAAGTTAAATCATTTATAAACTTATTTTAACCTAATTTATTATGAAGGAGTCAAATATGCAAAAAACAGATACTAATTTAAAAGGAATATTATCAGACACATTTTCTATTTATATGATGACATATGCAGTTCATTGGAATTACTGTGGAACAAATTTTTATAGTGTTCATAAGATGACAGAACAACAGTACACTGAATTAAACAAAGCAATTGATGACATAGCGGAACGCTTACGTGCTATGAAAGAAGATGCACCAATTTCTTTGGCAGAAATTTTAGACCAGGCACAATTAAAAGAATTGAAATCGCAAAGTGTAAGTTTAGAAACATTAACTACATTAGCTAAGTCTCATAGAAACTTAAGTAAAAAATGTATTCAAGCTGCAGAAACAGCTGAAGAAGTAAAAGATTTTGTTACGCACGATATGTTAGTGGCTAGAGCGGGCATCCACGATAAATTTGCATGGATGTTAGAAAGCTATCATAAGTAGTTAGGTTTGTGATGAGTGATAAATTATCAGAGGGAGCTTTAATAAAAATAGATCAACTTCATAGAGAAACTGAGGAGTTGATCTACATATATGATAGACTACTAAAATTAGTTGGATACAGCGAAGTCTATTATGATCTGCTAATGATAAAATCAAATCACGAATATAATTTAAATTATCTTAAAAAAATCTTGCTTGCAGAAGAGAGTAAAAATAATTTTAATGCAAGCATTGAAGTGCATTTGTTAAAACAAACAAGTTCCAGCGTGAATGATCTGCAAAAGCTTATACCAGAGGCAATCAAAGTAGAAAAAAATAACTTAGTAGACATTCAAAGCCTTTTTGTTTTTATTGAAAAAACAGAAGTCATTTCTAGTTTGGCAGACATGGTGAAAAATTCGATTAAATCCATTGAATATTTAACTAAACTAAAAAGGCTTCTTTAAAATTATCTTAAAGAAGCGATAGTTTCTAAAAGTTTACCTTGCGAAATTGGTTTTGTTAAAACTAAATCACATCCAGACTTAATACATTTGTCATGCTCTTCCGAAATAGCGTGAGCCGTAAGTGCAATTATTTTGTTTTTGAAGCCTTGAGCTCTTAAAATAGAGGTTGCTTTATGCCCATCCATTGTTGGCATCTGAATATCCATAAAAACTAAGTCGTATTGATTTCTTGCGCAAAGTTCTATGGCTTTTTGTGCAGAATCAGTCACAGTCAAATTAATATTAGTTTTAGCTAAGTACATTTGGATTAACATCAGATTATCTTCAGAATCATCGACAACTAAAACGTTTAAATTTAAAAAATCAGAGCCGTGATGTTTGGATACTGCTATTTCATTAATTTGTGTTTCTTCACGCTGTATGACGAATGAAACCTCAAAAGTCGTGCCTTTATTGATTTCTGACTCAACTATAATAAGATCTCCACCTAAATTTTTTGCAATTTCTCTAGAAATAAATAATCCAAGTCCTGTACCTCCAAATTGCTTTGTGGTAGATGAGTCAGCTTGGGTAAAAGGTTTAAATAATTTGTTTTTCTGTTCAGGAGTTAAACCAATTCCCGTATCTTTTACTGTAAATTTAAGTTTAAAATCTTGAGATGAGTCAGATAGTTTTTGTAATAATGTTTTTACGATAATATGACCTTTTTCAGGAGTAAATTTTATTGCATTCCCAATAACGTTCAAAAGTACTTGCCTTATTTTTGTAATGTCGGACTTGTAATACTGATTATTCGCAGGCGAATTTTCAATATCAAGAGTTATTGCCTTTTCTTGAGCTTTAAGGTGTAAGGTTGATTTAATATCATTAAGGAACTCATAAAGATTAAAAGTACTTAAGTGGATTTCAATTTTGTTAGCTTCAATTTTTGAAATATCTAACACTTCATCAATCAAATGCATAAGGTGTGCACCATTTCTTTTAATAGCGCTTAAACAAGTAGACAGCTCGCTAGAACTAATATTTTCCTGAGAGGCAAGCTCAGCAAAGCCCATAACAGCTGATAAAGGTGTTCTGATTTCATGAGACATATTAGCTAAAAATAAACTCTTTGCTACATTAGCTGATTGAGCTTGCAATCTGAGTTCTTCTAATTCTTTTACTTGTTGTTGCAGAAGAATTCTTTGTTGCGCAATTTCGATGAACAGTCGAACTTTTGCTTTCACAACAATAGGATTGAGAGGTTTAAAAAGTAAATCAACTGCGCCAGTTTTGTAACCTTCAAATACAAATGTACTTTCTTGACAATGAGCTGTAACAAAAATTATTGGCAAGCTTCTGTACTTCGCGACTCCACGTATAATACGTGCCAACTCAAAACCATCAGTTTCAGGCATTTGAACATCAAGAAGTAATAAACCAAAATCATGCTGCGTAATCATTTCGAGTGCTTCATTAGCATTTAGGGCATAAAAAATATCAGCATTTTTTTCGGCCAAAAGCAGCTTAAGTGCATTAATGTTTTCTATGTAGTCATCTACGATAAGAATTTTTATTTTTTCCATATTTATTAAAGACCCAAAAATGAATTTAATCTAAAAATATTAGTTTGGTTTGATATTTTACTAAAGTGTTCACTTTGCGGATAAAAACCTAAGGTTTCTTGGGGGCCTAAGCCTAAAATGCCCTTTGAAGCTAATGATTTAGTAAATAGATCAATTGTTCTATTTTGTAAATTTCTGTTAAAATAAATTAAAACATTGCGGCATATAATTAAATGAGCTTCTAAAAAAACAGAATCGGTTGCCAAATTATGTTCAAAAAAAACAATATTTTCTGTGAGAATTTGATTAAAACGAATCAAATTATACTCAGTCGTATAATAGTCCGAAGGACTTTTTTTTCCAGAAGCTAATGTATAGTTTTGATTAAACTTCGGAACAACATTTGTGCTATAAATAGCATTTTTTGCTTTTTTAATATTATTTGGATTTATATCAGTCGCATAAATTGTTGTTTTTTTTAAAAGCTCTTCCTCTTGTAATGCGATGGCAAGGCTAATAACTTCTTCTCCAGTGCTGCACCCTGCGCTCCAAATATTTATTTTAGAGTAAGTTTTAAGTATTGGGAAAACCTGCTCCTTCAACTCCTTAAAGAATAATGGATCACGAAAAAATTCTGTCGTATTAACTGTTAACCCAGCAATAACTTGATTAAATATTTGTGTAGACAGAAACGTATTTTTTAATAGATCTAAAAGTGATTCGTATCCAAGATCTGTCATTAATGATAACAGTCTTCTTTCAAATGAGGGTTCGTTGTAGTTACGAAAATCGTAACCATACTTAACGAATAAGCCTTCAATGAATAAATATTTTTCTACAGGATCTATAGGTTTCACGAAAACAATCCTTTAGGTGCTAGCCATATTCTTAATATAGTTACAAGGTTATCTATATTTATAGGTTTAGGTAAATAATCGTTTGCCCCTGCATTTATGCACTTTTCGTGATCTTCTTTCATGGCCTTAGCCGTGAGTGCGATAATTGGCAGAGAACTAATTTTTACATTTTCATTTGAACGAATAGATTTGATAGCATCGTAACCATTCATTTTAGGCATCATGATGTCCATTAAAATAAGATTTACACTCGCAGAGTTTTTTTCTAAAACTTCTAAAGCTTCTAAACCATCACGCGCTACTTTAACGTTTAAGCCTTTGGCTTCTAGAGCACTTGTAAGAGCAAAAATATTACGAATATCATCATCTACAACTAATACGGTTTTGCCTTCAAATGATTTTTCCTGAGATCTTAAATTGTATAAAATTTCTTTTGTTGATTCAGGGAGTAAGGATTCAATACGATGTAAAAATAAATTTACTTCGTCCAATAAGCGTTCAGGTGATCTAGCTCCTTTAATAATGATACTTTCAGAAAATTGTCTTAAGTATTTATCTTCCTCATCAGTTAAATCCTGGCCTGTATAAATCACAACTGGGGGCAACGAAACACTGATTGAATTGAGTTGTGCTAATAAATCGAAGCCTGTCATGTCAGGCAAAGTTAAATCCAATATAATGCAGTCAAAACCTTCAGTTTTAATTTTTTCAAGTGCAACTTTGCCGTTTGTAGCAGCTACAACCTCAACATCACTTCCAGATATTAAAGAAGAAATAGCGAACCTTTGTTTCTCATCATCTTCAATAAGAAGGATTCTTTTTACAGAATTTGAAAGAAGTAACTCAATACGTTTAAGGGCAGCATTTATTTTATCTAGGGTCACAGGTTTTGTGAGGTAACCCAAAGCTCCCATGCGGAGTGCATTTTGTTGATACTCCAATCCAGAAATCATGTGAACAGGAATGTGTCTCAATTGTGGTATTTTTTTAATATTATCTAAAATACCGAGACCACTTATACCAGGCAGTTTGATGTCTAGTAAAATAGCTGTGGGGATATGTTTCTTTAGAATAGCTAAAGCCAGTTCACCATCGGCAACTTCGATTGGAAAAAAATCATAGTTTTTGACAGTTTCTACAATGGACAATCTAAAATCAGCATCATCTTCAACTATCAAAATGGATCGACTGTTATTAGGAATGCGACTTAAGATCTCTTCTACTTCACTTTCGTAGTTTGTAATTGTCTGAGAAGATTTAGCTGGTTGAATTTTTTCAGATGATAAATTTTTATCAAAAATTTCTGCTAAGTCGCGAGTAGACTTTGTTTTTTGATCTCTATCTGTAACTTCATCCGCAGTATTAAGTGACTGAGGTATTGTTAAGAAGAATGTGCTACCATCATTTTCTTTACTTTCAAGATCGACAAATCCACCTAATAAGGCGGAGAGTTCTCTGGAAATAGTTAGCCCTAATCCTGTTCCTCCGTATTTGCGACTTACTGATCCATCAGCTTGCTCAAAAGCTTCGAAGATTAATTTTTGTTTGTTTTCGGGAATTCCAATGCCAGTATCTTTAACAGAAAACACAATATCTTGAGTGGATTCATTTAGGATAGCTTTAACCGTTATTGATCCATTTTCTGTAAATTTGATCGCATTAGAAATGAAATTTCTAATGATTTGTTCAAGACGTTGTCTGTCCGTATTCATTTTGAGGTGTTTAATGCTGTCAGGTAAATCTAGAATAAGATTTAATGATTTAGATTCTGCCTGATGTTTGAATGTGTTTTCTATTGATTCAAAAATATCTTGTAGGCTAAAAAATTCAGGGCGAAGTGTTAATTTCTGTGCTTCGATTTTTGATAGATCTAGGATGTCGTTTATAAGTAATAATAAGTCATGGCCTGCATTATTTATAGATTTCGCAAACTGCCTTTGTTGTTCTGTGAGATTATTTTCTTTATTTTCAGAAAGTAGAGCTGACAAAATTAAAAGACCATTAAGCGGTGTTCTAAGCTCATGAGACATTTTTGCCAAAAACTCTGATTTATACTGATTAATTTGTTCTAATTCCGCAGTGTGTTTTTCTAGTTGTGCGTGTATTCTCTCGAGGTCATTATTTTTTGTATTCAAAATTTGCTGTTGTATTTCAAGTTCTTGTGCTTGTTGTTCAAGTTCTTCGTTAGATGAACGAAGTTGTTCTTGTTGTGCTTGTAACTCCTCAGCTTGCTCTTGAGTTTTAATAAAAGTTCAGTCAATGTATCTTTAACAATAGCGGCATTAACCCCGCTACCGATAGCTTCTGCAAAACTCCCCATATTAACTTCAATTGAGTTTTTATAAAAACAAGAATTAAACCCTGCTAATTCAATTAAGCCAATTTTTTTATTAAGATGAGTAATTGGAATATAAAGTAAGATATCAGGTTTTTTTCTTCCAAGAGCTGTGTCGATAGTCCAAAAATCTTGTGGGATATCATTGATTTTTATAATTTCGTTTTTTTGAAAGATCGAGTAGGCAAAAGCGGAAGCCGCGAAGTTTTTATTAAGAGGAACTCCTGTGCTGGAGACTTCTACTAACTTATTGTTTTCATAGCGGTACATTTTAGCAGCTAAAGCTTTAAATTCACTAGTAAAGAAGTTAAGAATTAAGTTTGAAGCTTGCTCGAGCGACAAATCACCTGCAAGTTTTGAGGCTAATTGAGCTATAAGTGTTTTTGTATAGTTTTCTAACTCTTTTAATTTAGCATCTAAGGCGAGTTTGTTTTGACTTTTGATAACATGTAAAAAAATATAAATTAAAATCGCAGATAAAAAGACATTAGATAAAAATAAAACCCATTTAAAAAGATACTGTAATGAAGCTAAATCAGCATCTCTTGTAAGTAAAAGTTTTTTTTCAGTTTCCTTCATTTTGTTAATTTGCTTGCGGAGATTGTCCATGAGTACGCGACTATTATTGAGTCTATCAACTAATTTTAAATCTTGTTTTAAATTATAACTTTTTAGAATTTCTTCTAAAATTTTAAAGCGTCTTGTTAAAATATCTTCAGTTACTTGCGAAGCATCTAATTGCTCTTGATTGTCGGAAATAAGAATATTTAACTGATTAAGTTGATTTTTAGCATTCGTAACACCTTGTTGATATGTGTCTAGATGAACAGCATCTTTGGTCAGTAAGAATCCTCGTACGCCACTTTCTGCATCTTTAGTTGAAGATAAAATCATCTCAAGTTGGTTCATAACTTCGTTGGTGTGAACTACAAGATTATTTTGCTCTACAACACTTCGAAAAGATTTATTTAAAAACCAAACTTTTAAAGCAAGAAAACACAAAAGAAATAATAGAAATCCGATTAACTTGGTTTGTTTAGGCAACTTCACTTGCATAGGAACCTCATAGGTAGTTTCATTTGTAATTTATTTTGCCAAATTACCACAGGACTTTATCTATAGCAGGTGATTTTTTACTTATGAGGTCTTATGCGGCATAATTTAATCAAATACTCCTTTAGACAGGTGCAAAGCATGTTTTATTATATCTTTAGGCCATCCATTCATATGTTCTTCGAACTTTTTTTTGTCTTTACGATAAAGATACCGTGTAACATCTTCAAAATGAGGAAAATTTCCTGCAATGGCCGAAAGAAACTTATATGTGCCTTCTTGATAAGATTTTATTTTATCTGGCGTTTTTGATGAAAGTTTGATTTTTTCGTCGATAAGTTTACGAATAGTAGCTGAAGCTCCGCCGTCTTGGTTGTTCAGCCACTCCCAATGTTGCGGCAATAAGGAAATTTCTCGCGGCACGACACCTAATTTAGGACGGCCAGCTTTGCTGATGGGCGTCTCAATTTGAGTTGGATTGTAGACTTTAAGTCGGTCCATAACTTCTTTATCTGTGCCACTTAAATCAATATCAATTTGTTTTCCAGTTAAATCACTAAAAATAAGTATGCGAGATTCTTTATTAAGCTTTAAGTATTTTTTAAGTTCGAGAGCAATGTGATCTATTTGGCCTTTAGCAATAATTTGAAACTCATCAAATGCTGTGTATGTATACATACCTATCTCCTCATACTTTAATATTATACGGGTAAAATTAATTTGTCAATATTATACGGGTAAAATTGTTTGTGTTTGAAAAACATCAATGATATAGACTATATAGGACGCACTCATTAGGAGAATGGATGAAATTAAAACTTACGCAACAGCTTGGCATGAATGACTTACTCTCGGTATTAGCTTTTGGAGCGTTATTAATTTCCCTTATATTTCCATCAAGTAACGTTTTTTATACGGCTATGATAGCCCTATTTCTAGGGGTAGGTATTTCTACTGCAGTACATAGCGCAGAAGTTATCGCTCAGAGAGTAGGACCAGCATTAGGAACACTTATTCTAGCTCTGGCTGTGACCATCATTGAAGTAGCGCTTATAGTGAGCTTAATGAACAACAAAGCTGAAGGTGCGAGTATGATAGCGCGGGACACCGTGTTTGCTGCAATTATGATTGTGACAAACGGGATCATTGGTGTGTGTATCTTTGTCGGAGGTTTAAGACATAAAGAGTTAACTTTTCAAAAAATGGGAACAAGTGCTCTTTTGGCAGTCTTAGTTGTACTATCTGTACTCACTCTAGTTTTACCTAATTTTACTACATCGGCTCAAGGCCCATATTATACTCCAGGGCAACTCATTTTTGCTTCTGTAGCTTCTATTTTACTTTATGGATCATTGGTCTTTGCGCAGACTAAATCTCATAAAAATTATTTTGAAGCTATTACTGAGGCCGAAAGAGAAATTTTGGAAGAAAATTTAGAAATGCCAACGAAGACACGCTCTATGTTGAGCTTTGTGACATTGATTTTGTCGTTAGTAGCTGTTGTAGGTTTAGCTAAAATTCTAAGTCCATCTATAGAGGCGGCAATAACAGCTATTGGAGCGCCGAAAGCTGTTGTAGGGATCGTAGTTGCTTTATTGGTTTTGGCGCCAGAAACATTAGCTGCAGTTAACGCTGCTCGTATTAATCAATTACAAACGAGCTTAAATCTAGCTTTAGGTTCTGGGGCAGCCAGTATTGCTTTAACCATTCCTGTTGTGAGCATTTACTCGTTGGTGACAGAACAAAATTTGACGTTGGGTTTAGATCCTAAAAACTTAATTTTTTTAATTCTAACCTTTTTAGCAGGCTCTATGACAGTGGGTGTTGGGAGATCAACTGCATTACATGGTATAGT
>JBKBTW010000018.1:0-24332 GCA_046291245.1 Pseudobdellovibrio sp.
GACCCATGCCGTGTATCTCCTTTGAGGCGTTTATGACCTCGGTTATAGTTGGAGCTTTCCTAACAGAAATGACTCCGTTAGGGGATACACGGCGCACTCCATACCTCCAGGAAAAAAATATATTATTCTTAAATTAATTCTCACATTGAAACGTTTTTAAAAGGATTGAAGCCATCAGAAAAATTTTATCCGTGGGACGAACAATCGATTATTTACACGACTGATTCATATCCTAAACTAAGAAGCGGCGCTGACTTTTAACTCACGAACATTGACACCAACTAGGTCCGAAAACTTAGGAGAAATTTCTATATTGAGTTGCTCTGCTGTGAATACACGAACAGCTACTTCATTCACTAAAGACAATCTTGTGTTTTCAGATTTTTCCCAGTGAAAAACTGTACCTGATGAAAGGTCCAATTTGTTTGCGAATTTCTCTAAAGATAATCCTAAGACTTTTCTTAAAAAATTAACTTCTTTGCCGCGAAGGGGTATTTTATTCTGCAAAATAGCTTTGGCCGCCAGAAAGTCTAAAACTTCAGGTTTTAAATCAATAAAATCACCTTTTGCAGAAGATTTCATCGGCACATCGATAAATACAATATAGTCTAAAGGCACCATATTCTTAAGATTTTGCTTCCATGTTTTCATTTACACCTCAAAATACAGTTATAATCAGCACATCATTTTCATAAGCACAAATAACCTTTAGGGTTTGATCGTCAATATCCTTGCCTATGAGGATATAGCAGCCATCGCTTCTTTCGCTTATCATACCAAGCTCGGCACATTTTTGAATATCTCTATGAGAAATATTTCGCTCAGCCATTCGTTTTCGAGCATGCACTGTTAATCTGTAATCACCTTGAAAAATTAACTGTCTTATGTCCTCAGCTTGAACCACATCTTACCTCATTTTAACCTTTTTATTTAATTTTTCAATGAATAATTACATATTGAACGTTATTTACATATAATTTACATAAAAAGAAGTTTGAAGCAAGAATATTTTTTCTAAAATTTGACACTTTTAAAAATTTAGATTTGGTTTTGGATTCATTTTTTGATTTGAAAAAGAAATGTCATGGCCTTAAAACTTGGCCATGATATTTTGTAACTGAATATTTGAATATTACACTGGATCTTGGACACGCGTGCAATTAACTTGAATATTCTTATCAACAGCTTTTCCAGTTCTTGGATCAGTTGTGTAAGATTGAATTTCCGCAGTAAACTTAATAATTTCACGACCATTTTTTTCAATGTTAGCTTTCCATGTTGCAGGGAGAGCATGAAACATTAAACGTTTGTCGTTTTTCTCATAATTAACCACTAAGATTTTATCTTTTGCTATGAAATACTCGGAAAAGTAATCAGCATCAAAAGAAATTGATTTACCATCTATTGTTAGAATCCAATACTCTCCATATACATCATTGACTTGCTTCTCTGTGTAGATAACTTGAGTACGTCCTGAAGTAGAAGCACAACGAACCTCCGGTGCGATATAACCTGCTAATACAGATTTAGAAGCTAACATCATCATCGTCATTAAAACCATTTTTTTCATTTTAAAACCCCTTTTATTTTATTATTTATTGTTTCAATACAAAAGAGTTATACAGCATTTTTTCTGCAAGAAAATCACTCATCGGACATGGAAACTATTCCAAAAGTGCATGGATAAAAAAACTCTAAAAACGTAAAAATTTTACTTTAAAGGATCACTAAAATGAACAGGATCGATTATAGATTTGTTTTAAATAAAATTAACCCCATAAAAAAAGGCCGCAAACTTTAAATTTGCAGCCTTTTCTAAATCTCAGAGAGCTTGATAGACTTAATTTTAATGAACAGCTGTTTTGATTTTGCTGTTTACGTAAGACATCAATCTGTTGAACTCATTGATTTGTCTTTGCTTTTCTGCGGCGTCAGCAGAAGCATCGCCTGATAACCCTTGAGCGACAAAACCATTTTCTGCATTGATTTTGATTTTATTCCAGTTAGCTTGAGCCAGAGACGGATCAAAAGTCACTGACATAGCCTCGTTCATCTCTTGATCTGTAAAACCCAACACAGTGAATTTAATCAACTGTGGGTAAGGTAAGGATGCGATATAATCAATCTTGTTATTGAACTCTACAGCTTTAGCTAAATGCCCTAAAGTTGAATAGATCTCAGAGTTAAGACTCCCACCTAACATAACTTCATTATAAAATTTAGCTCTTAAAGCTAAAATATTAAAACCAGTTTGTTGATAACGATCTGACACATTAATATAATTATTAACGATACCTCTCACTGTTGAGTCTGGTAAAAAACCACAAACAACTGTAATCGCCATATAATGGCCTAATTTTTTCTTATTGAATGCCATTTCATCGTCTGCACCACCTGTGCCATCGTAAACATCTTGATTTACTTTTTTAAGGTTCACATAAACCCACTCCAAAGCTTCATATGTTGTAAGTGCTTCAGCAAAAGTTTTGCCCGGAGCTAACATATCACCTGGAATTGGAGATAAAAATTGATGATTTTTTTCATCAAGCAACTCTTGTTGAGCCAATAACAATTTTTGCATACGAATGGCTTCGTTTGTTTGCCCCATGCCATCATTTAATTTATCCATTTTATTTGGGATATCCAAAGCAGCATTAATTTTAGCGCAGCTAAATGCACATAGACACACAACTGATAGTAATAATAATTTCATAAAGTCCCTTACTGTATGAGTATAAAAAATATTCTATTCATCGAAATTTAAAAAAGTTAAGCTTTAAAAAAGTCTAAAATACAAAAGGCATTTGAGATAAATACCTTTCACTAAAGAAATCTAAAGCTTAGTAAACTGGTTTTAATAATGACTCTTTTAAAGTTTTAAGACCAGAGTCTGCAGGCACACCTAACCAGATTGAAAGAATTTGCTGCTGCAACTGATGAGGACCTACAACTGTAGATAATTGTCCTTGAGTGTCCTCATATTGCAAAGTCACTGAACCATCTGCATTGTTTGTTAATAATATAATTAATGATTTAGCTTTAAGTGCATCGCCACCTTTAGCAACATTTGATAAAAAAGCTGAAATAGCTGCATCATTTAAAGAAACAGAGTTCGCAATTAAAGCATCACGATAAGAAGAAGCCACTGTTGGCGCATCGACGTTTCTTAAAAATGTCATTCTAATCGCCACGGAACGAGATTGCTCTAAAGATTTCAAAGCATCTTGATTACGAGAGTAGTTAGAAGCTTCAGTTGCGAATAACTCAGTGACATAAACTTTGTTAGGCACAAACAAAACTGTTTTAGATCTTAATCCCGCACCAACTAAAGACATTGTTACATCAGTTCCTGCAATCGTAGCTGATTCATTCAGTGTAAGACCTTCAATTTGCTTTGCGCCACCAGATAAAGTTAATAAATCTGCTTGTGCTGATAAACCCATAACCATAACTAAAGACATCATAAGTGCTTTCATTAAATACTCCTTTGTTTTCTATTTTTCGAAACCCCGCAAGAAAAACACAAAAAGCCTTGATCTGTCTAGAGCTTTTATCCTATCGCTGTCATGTCATATTTTTTAATGGATAAACTTCACACCTCTAATTTTTTTTAATTCAGAGATTTCAAAAAAGCAAAAAAATTAAGCATGAAAAAGCTTATTAATTTAGCATTTAAAACTCTTTGGCTCTTCAAAAATAATTTTACACTTTTACAAATAAACTGAGCTTAAGCTTCAAGCCTTGATTATCAAACACTGTACTTTGTTTGAGTTTAAGTCGAGAAAAATTAAAAACCCAATCATGCGGATGAACAAGAACACCGCCTTTTAAGCCTTCTAGCCTTTCCAATGAATGTAGAACTGCAAGAGCATTACTTTGTTTTAAACGCTCACCATAAGGAGGGTTTGCTATGAAAAATATTTTTTGTTGCGAGGACAAACCAAAATCAACTTTTTGAGAATCAGCGTTGATAAATTTAAAATGTTCTTTCGTATTCTCCAAAATCGGGTAACACCTTAAAAACTCATTGTAATTTAAAATAAGCTTTTTGTAAGTCTCCGTATCTAACTCACACCCCAAGAATTGATTTTTTGTGATGACATCAATTTTATAGTTTTTTCTCCATGTGGGAGATTTCATGAGAGCCGGTGCTGATTTGAATTTTTCAAATTGAAAAGCCGTTTCAACTTGAGGAATAAAAAAACTTGCCGCTTCAAAAAGTAAAGTCCCTGATCCACAGAATGGATCTAAAAGAACAGTCTCTGGTGACGAGCTCGAGTAACCTACCGTGTTATCTTGATCAGAACTCTGTAAAAGAAAGTTATACATTTTTGCAGCTAAAGTCTCACGTATAGGCGCCGCACCTTGATACAATCTGTAGCCTCTTTTATGCAAATGCTTACCTGATGAATCTAAACTCATGACGACTTGATCTTGGTGAATTCTGATATAAACAGAAAAATCATCTTCGTTCTCAATCGTATTCGCTTTTTTTAAAATATGATGAGCGGCCTCTTTAAGATTGCCTTCGTGAAAAAGACGTGATTTTGATGACTCTATATAGAGATTAAATGTCTCTTCGCCTAAATGCTTTTTTAGGTCTATTTTCTTAAGAGCTTTTTCAAACTGGTCAAAGTAACGAGCTTCGAATTTCTCTATACGCCAAAGCACACGATTAGCTAATTTAGAAAATAAATTAATCTGAAAACCTAAATGGTTTTCACATAAGATTTCAACCCCGCCTAACTCATCACGTCCCCACTCTGGACGTGTTCTTGTTGGTAACCCATCTAGATCAATCAACAAATGCCAGAAATGCTCTATCTCATTTTGAAGATCTAATTCTAAACCAGGCTGGCATCCAACAAAAAAAATAGACACTTAAAATCTCCAGTAAAAATCGAAAAAACCGTAATAGCCATCCGTAGGATCTAATCGAAGTTTTGTAATATCCGTCGCATTCACGGAAAGCTGGGCGTGAAAGCGATCATAAATCCACACATAAGATAAGTATCCACCCAGTGCTTTTTTCTCGAAGTTGTAGTTGGGACCAATCAAAACCCTATTCCATTTAGATGTGATCAGCTCATATCCTGATTGAAATGAGCTGGACCCCAAGGCTTTGATGGCCGCGGCATCTTTTGCCCCATCCCATTTAACTAAACCTATACTCACAAAAGTGTGCGATATTAAATTATCCGAAGACGTCGAATCCCAAAAAAAGTTAAAGTTAAGAGTCGCTTCGTTTTCTTTCTTAAGTTTTACATAACTTAAACCAGCTGCCAAAGTTGCTGCATCAGAGTCCATGAATTTAGCTTTAAAATTGAAATTAGGTTTACCAAATAAATTCACAGGGATAAAAGTTCCTAATGTAAGCCAATCATTAGCTCCATAATAAGCATTCCCTAAATAAGTGATCAGGAGTTCTTTTTCATAGAGTGTCTGAGCTGTCTCACCGATGGAAATACCTTGGTAGAACAAAGGTCTGTAACGAGACGAAACATTCATATCACTTTTTTTAACAATTAAATCTGTCGTTCCAACAAAATCATCATTAGAACTTGATAAATCCAATTTTTTAACTAAATCGCCTTTTTGGATCAGATATTTGCGCGACTGACGTAAAAGTCGCAATTTAACCTCATATTGACCTACACCAATACTTTTCACACTTTGCACTTCAACAAACGCAAAAACACCTATTTTAGAGTTTTGCGAAACAACAGGAACGATCTCTCCAACTTCCCACTGGTTAGTTTCTGATTTGGCTTTTAAATTTTGTTCATCTACAATTTCAGTAATTAAAGCCCCTCTAGAATACAAGAACTGAGCCAAAACCATTTCATGGCTAAAAAATAAAAAAATCCAAACAAAAAAATATTTAAAAAAATTCACGCTGTTTCAATCTCCAAAACAAGACACAATACATAATAGCCGAAATACAAAAATTCAATTTATTTTAAAATCAAGTATATAGATGTCCTAAACTTATCATCAAGATAAATTAAGTTTTTTAGGATGGAAATTCAGACAAATTATAGACAACACTAAACCTAAAACGCCGATTCCAAACGCAAATGACAAGCCCATTTTATCAGTTAAATAACCCACACCTAAATGCATCGAAACTACAGCTAAAGACTGAAAACTCATCGCAAATGCTATAAACGTACGCGTCATAGAGTTTGCCACTTCCGTAATATAGGCGATACACAAAGGATAATAAGGAGCCATAGCTAAACCTGTTAAGGCCATAAAAAATGGATGTATCTTTAATCCTAATAATAAACACACAGTGGATAAAACTAATGACCCATTCAATTGTTTTTTAATAGAAAAAGGTACTTTTACGAATGCAAAAAGGACTCGTCCTACAAGCAAGAATAAATAAAATAAAGTCACGTACTCAGATGAAAGAACTAAATCCATTCCAAAATAAGTGCGCATGTACAACGCTAACCTTGTACCGACTAAGATCTCAGCCACCACATAAAAGGCAAACATTCCTCCCACCATAAGCAAAGCAAATTTAGAAGCCTTTTGATTTGAATTTAAATCAGGATCCTTACTTGCAGACTTATGCACTGAAAACAACGGTCTCGGACGTACGATAAGTTGAACGCCAAAAAATAAAAGAGCAATAAGAGAGGTCGTCACAAAAGCCCCTCTCCATGAGCCGGTCACTTCGGTTGCATAAGCTGCTAAAAGAGGCGCTAAAAAACTCGATAACCCATAAACAGCGTGCATAGCCGATAAAACGCGTGAGCGAATACGGCTTTCGACATTTTCAGAAACAAGTAAATTCTGAGCTACGCCCATCGTACCTATGCTCAAGCCTAAAACAAAACAACTTCCTAAAAGCGATGCAAAGCTTTTTGTATACCCCACCAACATGAGTCCTAAAAACATCATAAACATTGCAATGCAGAGTAAAGAAGAAATCGTAAATCGTCGTAAGTACGGAGCTGATAACATACTTCCAATGAATGCCGCGAAAGAGGCTATAGCAAAGGTCCACGATCCTTGACTATTAGATAATAAAAACTGATTTAAAATCTCTGGATACAAAGGCCCACGGATATTATCCGCCAGACCTAAAACAAATAAACTTAAAAATGCAAAAACAATAGCCCAAGTGCTTTGTTTAATTTCGAAGAGTTTGAACTTTAACATTTTTAGAAGCTAATACACTTTGGATAATTTTAAAAGTACTAACTATAGTTCGACGATTAACTTCGCCTGTAAAGGTAAATAGTCCTTTGTACGCACACGTGACATAGTTCATGTCCTCAACTTCAGGCAACCGGCCATTGTAAACCAGAAAAATAAAAGCCTCTCGTAAAAAATCTTCCTTCGTGTAAGAGTAACTGCATACATTGTAGAACTTATCCCACTGAGCTAACTTATCTCCTGCTGCCGTTTCGGCAAATTGTGTAACAAAGCTTTTAAATCTTGGATAAGATGCTCGAACCTCTTTTGCATTAAAAGTTTGAGCGGGCGCTTCCACATCATATCGTCCGTAAACACCCTCTATGTAGAGAACCAGTGTCGTGAAAGTTCTGATATCTGCCGTTTCTACACGACCTTTTGTTTTTGCATCATTACGCGATATATCCATCAATTCATAATAGTACTGCGTAAATTGCTCATCTGTTAATTGAGAGATAAAACCAGAAAAATTAAAAACATTTGTGAAATACCATTTATAATTGAACTTTAAGCGCTTAATAAAACACGCTTCGTCTAGCCACGGGTTACCAAAGGCATCTAACTCGGAAAGCCTACAACCGGCTTTAGCCATATCTTTGATGATGATATCCGTCATTTCTCCGCCACCAGAAAAAAGCATGCTCACATATTGCATGGTCTCCGTGTAATCCATCTTATCATCGCCGTTACCTGCATAAGTAAATAAATTAGCCTCTAAAAAACTTCGAGATCCACTGTTTGAAGACCGAGGATCAAAAAGTTTGACCTCGACTCCAAAAGGTCTGAAGTCATCATACCAATCAACTAAATTTTTCTCGTTTAAATAGCTCTTAGTTAAATCAAAACCTGAAGCAACATTACCCCAACCCAACATAAGCTCTCTTGCGATCATTTTCGCGTAGTGAGCGCTGCTCATATCGTTCCAATTGACTGGAGCTATATTTTGATTCAATGCCAAAATCATTCTTTTTTGGCGGTATAAAACAGAAAATTTTGAAGTGCCCTCAGTTCTGAACTCTTCTAATCCTCTTAAAACAGATTGCTTCATTTCAGAATCAAATGTTTGTTCTTGAGCTAAAACTTTCTCTGATAACTTCGAGAGCTCCACTCCAAAATTATATATTTTAAGCTGAGCTTTCACTTGTTCCGGCATCAGCTGATTTTTTACACCAAAATCCAGTGAATCAATAAATCCTTGAAATAAAACATAGACATACATTTCACGCTTTAGATTACGTAAAACGATCTCATCAATACCAACTAAGTTTTCTATAGCCATTGATTTCTTGTCACTGAAAACTTTAATGATCATTTTTTTGTAAAAATTTAAAAAAGTTCCTTCAGTCACCTTTAAAGGCAAAATACCACTCTTTAAAACCTCTGATATAACAGGGTCCAAGTACTTCAAAGGAATCAGCTTGTGTTTACGATATTGCAGTGATTTTTCTAAGGCTAAAATCAACTCATCTGCAAAAGTTATCGTTTTACTCAAATCATTTTTGTCCGTGATTTCAAACTTCATGTCCGTGTAAACAGTGCCGGCGTATATTTTAGCAATGTCTATAAAGTTATTGACAGCTATTTCATATTCGCGCGGTGTTTTAAGAGACTCTTCACCTAGTAAAAGATTTAAAACATTCTGTGTCAGCTGAATAATATCTTTATCTTCGTCTTCTTTAAGTATTTTTAAACTTAAAGCTAACTGTTTCAAATCCTCAAAGCTGTATCCAGAACGGCTCATTTTGGATTCAGTCAATAATTTTTGAAGTGATTGACGTAATTGTTCAAAGCCTGAGTTTATTTGTTCCTTGGTGTAAGGTCCGTTTTCTTTTTTAAACGAAAACATTTTAACATAAGGTGTAATTTTCTTAACTTCACCTTGCACGATCTTAAGATAATCTTTTAATAAGCCTAACTCTACTTTTGTTACAAAATCATCTTGGCCACCTAAAATAGCCTTTTTAAGAACAAGAATATCCTCTGTCGCTTTTTTAGAAATTTGTGCATCTTTAAAAAATTTATCTAAAATACTAAAAAGCTCTTCGCTCGTGAAAGAGTTGGGATTAGATCTTCCCTCAACTTTGGATTTAAATTGATCTAAGGTCTTATTTAAGCACGTAAAAGTTTTATCTATATCCTCTTCCGTTGATGTGGCTTCGATCAATTTTTTAAAATCTTTTTGAATGTCCTTCATACATTGCACATCAGCGTTTTTAATTTCAATAACCTCTTGTTTTTTAGGTTTACCCTTAAGGAATTCTCCACAAGCTGAAAAAACAAAACAGCTCAACATCAAAAATAGACTCTTTAAAATGATGTTTTGTAATTTAGAAATCATAAATAACCCCTAGCCATGCTTGATCTAAGTTTCTATAATTAGAAACTGCAGAAACCTCGTCCGAAGTTTCGACCAATAAGACATCAAATGTAAATTTCCAAGGACCTCTTACATCTAATGTGTTTTTCCACTTTAATATTTGCAATAACGTGCCCTCAGCGGCTCTCCATTGAAGATTTGACCTATAAAGTAAATCTTTTGTTAAGAGCGACTTGTAATTCAACTGCACTTGATATGCATTTTCATACAAAAATTTTTGCGTTAATGACTGTCTTTTATCGCTGGCTTCAGGGCCAAGTTCTTTAACCTCTGCATTGCTGTTAAATAAAAAAGAAAGCTCCACATCGAAGGGATTCATAAAAAGCTTTACATAAGGAGCCGTCGTAACAGTAGGTTTAAAAATTGGGTAATTATAACCTGATTCGAATTTAGCATTTTCAGAATCGTTATAGAGTACAGAAAGCCCTGTATTACCCCAATCTCCATTGTAGCCTAAATCTAAGTTAATAAGCTTTTCATAGTAGGATTTGGGTTTGATATCAATTCGCACGCGATCAGTCACGAGAATCCCTTGATATCCCATAGCAAATTGCCCAGCTGGCTTGTAAGCTCCTGAGAGGGCCGTGTAAAGACCTGTAGATAAATCACTGTACTTAAGTTGAATCCCAAAGCTTGGTTGAAATACAACCTCTGAAAACTCGGGTTCATGAATATTATAATCTATTGGTAAAAGAACATCTTGAAAGTAAATATTTTGTGGAGGTGGTGTAAAGTAAGGATTTGAAGCCTCAAATTTACCGTTTTTTAACTCATAGCCTGGCCCCTGATCAGGGATATGTACAGTCGAGCCAAATAAACTGAACGTCACGTTGTTAGATCTTTTTTCGTAGAACACACCAAAAACACCTTGATTTTCGACATCAAGCGGATTCCAGCGAAATTGCGGCTGAAACATACCCAAATTCCATCGCTGATCAGCATCTGACCAGTTCATAAGTTTACGTCCAACATGCACTGAAGAGGAGTAATCAATATCAAAAGTAAAGTATAGCTCCTTGATATTAATATAACTTAAAACTGCATTACCAGCCGAGTATGCACCATGAAGATCAATTTTAAAAATATCGTGCTCTGATTGATATGACTTTAAATGAGCCCCTATGAAATTAAAGGCTTTCGTATCCGTTCGATCATAATCAGAGCTCAAAAAAGACATTCCAGATAATTCTAAACCACTTGCGATGTCAGCATGGCTTCGGCAAACACCAAATAAGCCTATAAAAGCTAATACACATAATCTTAAAATGTATATTTTTGATACACTCTTAATTTGCATAATCTCCATTTCACTTCTCAGAACCTATCTATTGATGCTCATACACTTTGAGCATCTTGAAGGACTGAATACTACCCTGCACTAGAGTAAATAATCAATATTCATTATCTATTCATTATTCATGCCTAAAAAATGTGATATAGCTGAGATCATAGACACCCTAAACGAGACGTTTTAAAATTTAAGTAATGTTCTAGACAGGTGACATTTTTTGCTCTTAAACTACACACGATGAAGATACTCGTAATTAGATTCTCAAGTATAGGCGACCTAACCCAAGCTTTAAGTGTACCTGCGCTTATAAAAGAATCATACCCACAAGCCGAAGTTCATTTTTTAACCCGTTCTGATATGACAAGTCTTCTTGTAAATAATCCACTGATTGCTCGTCTGTGGAGCGTGGATAAATCACACGGAGTGTCAGGTTTATTTAAGATTGCAGCAGAACTCAACAAAGAAAAATTCGATTACGTTTATGATGCTCACAACAACTTACGTTCTTTGATTATCCGTTCGTTGGTTTTTTCTCGTAAAACCATTGTGCGTCCTATGTATCGTTTTAAAAGATTTTTGCTTTTAAACTTTAAAATAAACCTTTTTGAAAAACCATTCTCTGGACAAAGAGATTTATTAAAACCTCTAGAAAAAATGGGCATTTCGTTTCATTTACCTCAAACACCCCTTATTTTTTTTGACGAAAAAACCCTCACCAAAGCCCAAGAAATTCTGAAAGCTTATCAACTGCAAAAATACCTAGTTATTGCTCCTTCTGCGGCCTACAAACTTAAACGTTGGCCAGAATCTCATTGGCATGAGCTGATAAAAAACAACCCCCATAAAAAAATTGTTATTCTCGCAGGACCAACAGATCAATTTACTGCACAATACAATCATTATTCAAATGTTGTGAATTTAACGGCCCAAACAGGGTTACTCGAATCAGCAGCTGTTATTGACAAAGCCGCAGCAGTCATCAGCAATGATACAGGAATGCTTCACTTCGCGGAACAACTGGGAAAAAAAACAATTGCTCTCATGGGTCCTGCGCCTTTTGGGTTTCCTTCAAGACCTAGCACAACCATACTTGAAAAAAACCTAAAATGTCGTCCATGCAGCAAACATGGACAAGGCCCGTGTGTAAATAAGAACTACCATGAGTGCATGACAAGCATTACACCAGAAGAAGTCCAAACTCATTTAACAAGAATATGGTCTTAATCCTATGAGTTTCATGTACCTCATTACCTATACATTATTACGAGTTTTAATTTTAACCTTAAACCCCCTTTTGCCACAAAAATTAAAGCAATGGATCGAATTACGAAATTCAAGTTTTGATATTCTACAACAAGTAAAACTAGATTTTAGCTCGCACCGTATATGGATTCATGCCGCGAGCGGAGAAATCGAATATGCCAAAGCGGTTATCCGCGAGCTTAAAAATATTTATCCAAACTGCACAATACTTGTATCTTACTCATCACCCTCAGCACCTAAACTTTTTAAAAATATTGAGCACTTGATTACACATTTTTTCCCGTTAAGTTGGGATATATCCATCTGTAATCAAAAATTAATAGACATCATCAAACCTGATATTCTTATTTTTTCTAGAACTGATTTTTGGCCTAATTTAGTAAAAATAGCTTATAAAAATAATATCAAGCTTGCGTTAATCTCATTTTATCCAAGCTGGAGTTTTGTAAATACGCTTTGGTACAAACATATTTTAAAGTATTTTTCACTTATTACTTGTGTAGATAAAAACTCAACCGATTCTCTTAAAAAAATATTATCCCAAACTCGTGTTTTACACATTCCTGATACTCGATTTGACCAAGTTCTTTTTAGATTGAGCCAGCCCTCGTTAATCAATCTGAATACAACACAGAAAAGAATTGTTTTCGGCTCTACTTGGCCAGAAGATGAATCCATTTTAAAATCTTGCGTAGATCACATTTTAGAAAAAAACTACTCTATTATATGGGCACCGCACGAAGTTAAACATTCTTTAGATTTAATAACTGTTTTAAAAACAAAGTATCCAAATAAAGTCATTTTAATATTAGGCGAAGCTTCGATCTCAGCTTTAGAGAATCAAGAATTTGATTTCTTAATTGTAGATAAAATTGGTTACTTAGCTGATTTTTACAGGTTTTCAGATTTAAGTTTCATCGGTGGCTCATTTGTTAAACGCGTCCATTCAGTGATGGAACCTTTATGTGCATTAAACCCTGTTATCGTGGGGCCTTACTACCACAATAACCCTGAGGCTGTACTGTTCAAAGAAAAAGGCTTTGTAAAAAGCGTGACATCTTCAGATGAATTTATTCAATGCTTTGATAAGCTCCTTAACCAAACAGAGTTGAAAGAAAAATTATCCTCTGAAATTTCCTTCTACAAAAATGGCAGTTTTGAAACCGCAAGAATCATAAAAGAGATTATTAGCTAAGCAAATAAAGAAAGAATCTTAGCTTTCAAAGTAAATATTACACTTTAATTTTGGTGCGGCAACTTTACCGCACTTTCCGCACCCAAATTTTGACTTATTAACACACATTTATGTAATGTTCGCACATGCTTATCGAACGCTTAAACACTCTTTTAAATGAACGCAAAAAAAAGAATGCTCAGTATTCTTTAAGAGCCTTTGCTAAGTCATTAGATATGGATTCATCAACCCTATCTGCACTTTTAAGCGGCAAACGCAGTCTTACGCCTAAAATGAGTAAAAAAATTATCGATCAGCTTTTTATGACAGATCCATTTGAGGCTCAAAATTTACTACTACAATCAATAGGGTTTACGAATTCTTTAGATTTTACTTATACTGAATTTGAAATGTTGCATGCAGAAATCATTTCCTCTTGGGAGCATTTTGCAATTCTAGCTTTATTAGAAATTCCTCAAAAATTGCACTCAACACGCAATATCTCGATCAGATTAAATATCCCTTTTGATACAACTGAGCAAGCTCTTGCTCGACTTGAAAAAATTAACTTAGTCGAAAAAACTGATCATAATTGGATTCTTAAAAAAATGAATATGGCTACACCTTCTAACGTTCCAAATGCTTCAATACGTAAAGCGCACACTCAATATATTGAAAAATCACTTGAAGCTTTAAAAACGCAACCTATCGAAGTGCGTGATATAACAGGTGTAACAATGGCTATCGACTCTGAAAAACTTCCACAGGCTCGCAAACTCATAGAAGACTTTAGACGAAGATTATCTGCATATTTAGAGCAAGGTACAAAAAACTCGGTTTATAGATTAAATATACAACTTTTCCCACTTCAAATAGAGGATCAAGCATGAAACGTTGGTTAATACTGATATTCTTTATCAATCTTCAAAATGTACAACATGCTTTTGCTGGATGGGAACATGGCAATGCTGGAGATTCTTACGCTGCTGAGTTTATCATGACGGCTAAAGATATTCTTATTAAGCTTAAAACTTTACCTTACGACAGACGTGAGGCTATAAACTTAGACCACTTCACTGGTGTTCTTGAGAACACCACCGTGCGCACAGAGGAAGTTTTAAAATATATAGACGGTAAAGAGGTTGAAGCCATAAATTACCCTGATCAAAAATTAATTTTACTTAATCGAACTCTTTGGCGCACACGCCGCACTTCTTCTGAAACTTTAGCACGTTATACTTTTGTATTGCATGAATACTTAGGAATTATGCGTATTGATGATAGTCAATATAAGATATCTGGACCGATTATTTCGCTTTTGAATTTAAATAATTACAACCCATCTGTTTGGTGGACACCTATGAACCCTACTAATTATATTGGATTAAATCTCATCTATAATAATGGTTCTTGCCAGCTCAGTGGATCAAGTTTGAGTTTAAATAAAAATGATGAAATGATTTTAATCGAGACCAACGGAACTTGTGGCGACGATTATAGAAAAATTATGATTGCAAAAAGCTCCGGAACGGCCCCTCCAAGCTCTTCAATTCGAGGAACATTTCATAAATTTCAAATTGCGATCTTCAATAAAAATAATACACAGATCGGGCAATTTAATTATGAACCAGAATGGGGAAGTTGTTTAGGGCCGCAAGAAGGTACATGTTACCAATCTGGTAAAATTATAAGTAACGATATTGAATTCATTTTTATGTTAAAACCAAACTAAAAAATTAAAGGAGATTTTATGAAAAATATTTTATTAACAGCATCTATCATGCTCACTGTTCAATTAAGCCAAGCTGATATCATCAAATGTAGCTTCACAGAGCCGTTTGTAAGCTCTACTTATAGTATGACTCAATCAACTCTAACATACACAGATAATGAAGGAACTACACAGGTTATCAAAAATGTATCTTTTCAAATTAAAAGTGCTGGACACTTTGAACTTGTTAATAAGCAAGGTAAAGTTCTTCAAATCTTAACTATCGAAGAAGGCAGTGATGGTATGAGTGATATTATTTTCCCGTACAGTGCGAAAGACAACAATAGCATTACACATAAAGGTTTTGGTGGTTGCACATCAAACTACCTTAAAGCTGTTAATCCAAACCAAAATTAATTTTTATTTATCCATCTGGGGGCTATATGAGATATTTATTCACGTACTTAAGTGTTCTTCTATCACTCATAACTGTAAGTTATGCACAAGCTTACAGTATTTGCGCGGGAGAAACCTACGAAGGTACTCTTGTTGAAATAGCAACGAATACAACAAGTACTTACGGAAAAGCTCAAGATGTTATAATCTCAATAGCTCAAACAGATGGTAAATCACGCACTTATACATTAAAAACTCAAGAAATTGCTCAGTACTATGAGTACTATGGAAATGGCGATGCTCCTTCAATTATTGGATTAAATGGATATCAGAATATGAACAATCCTGTTTACATTCGATATATTGGTACAAACTGGCAAGATCTTAACCTTATTGGCATACTTAAAAATCCTGAGCGAAAAAAAGAACTTAATAACGAAATGCGCGTCTGGAAAGGTCCTGGCTACAAGGCCGATCAGCAATATTACTTTAAAGACGTTGTTTGCAGCGTTATTTCAGATATTTAAAAATGGAGAAACTTATGAAAAAAATTATCACACTTGTAGTTTTATTAACTTCACTCAATACATATGCACGTATATGCACCTTTGGAAAAATTGGAGACGATAATCATATCAAAATCACATTCAATGAATCTAACATCGAATTCAATCTTCATGAATCTTCATTTGCTATCGAAGATGATAAATTTAAAAACAACAACAATGGATCATGGATTATTATTCCAAATCAATCTGTAAACACAACAACTGAAGGCGAGTACGTACGCCTAAATGTTTTCGGTATTATTTTATTTAATAAAAATACAGCTACTGTTTATCTAGAAACTGATGGCTACCCTATTTCAGAAAATCAAAAATTTAAATGTAATTACTAAGATTTGATAAGTGAGAGTTATTTAAGCTCTCACTTGTTTTTTAAAGTATTTGTTAAATCAAATTTCTATTTATATTTATTTATCTAATAAAAATTTTAAATTACGTATACCGTACCAGCTAATCTTCTCACCATCGACAAGAATGCCTTGATAGCCTAAATCGAGCAGCTTGAAATAATCCTTATGAAAAGGATACGGCTCAGAGGAGAAAAAGCAAAATTTTGATTTAAGATCATTTTCTGATATCTCGACGTATTTTTTTTCATTTAAAGATACATTCACATCAAACAATCTTAAAACATCTGCAATAAATGTGTTTTGATTCACGATCATGAAAGGATTTTTCCATATCACGTAGTGAATATGCAAAGAATGACTCCCCTTTAATGTATGATCAAATAACTTCAGCATTTGCTGTGGATGATTGTTTTCACCAAAAGAAGTATGCTTTGCATTGAGTGTATCAACTTTTAAAAATGATTTATAAATATGCTTAAGCTTAAGCGCCTCTTTATTTAAAGACGTTACAAAAGATAAATACTGCTCACCCCATAGATTTAACTCATCATTACTCAAAAGTCTTCCCAGATTTTTAAGTTCCTCACCGCAAGTTTGTATATTAGTAATATGAGTTGCATAACACTTGAATCTACTTTCTAAACACTCATCAAACATTTCTTTATTATTTTCTTCTTTATCGAAAATAACTAAATCAGGCTTAAGCTCTTTAATTTTTTCAAGATCAAGATTTTTAGTACCACCTACAACAGGCAAGCTTTTAACTTTGTCTTCTGGATGAATACAAAATCGAGTTCTACCTACGACTGTAACGCCGGCTGTAATCAAAGTTTCTGTTAAAGATGGTACAAAACTAATCACTTTCATAAGCACAATATAGCGCGTCGTTGATTCAGTCGTCTAGTTATGTCTAAATGGGAGCCACACAAAACTAGAATATATGCACTATTTTTGTGAAGATTTAATATTTTAAAGATAAGGATACGATCATGGAGAACTTTACACCGGTACGCAATAGACCAGAAACCGTTAAATTTAAAAAAGGTGATATTCTTGTTTTATTTGGTGAACTATTTAATCGTGGTTACGCAAATGGTCTCGTTGAAGAAGCTGAAGCTCAAGGTTTAACAATTATTCGCGCTACAGTAGGTCGTCGTGATGAGAATAATCAACTGCGTGCACTTACTGAAGATGAATCTAAAAATATTCCGCAACCTTTTATTAATGTTCCGTTAGAAGCTGGTTTTGATTTAGAGCAAGATGCATCTGGAATGACTCCTAATGAATATTTAAAAAGCGTAAAACTAAGTGATTGGCAAAATGTAAACTTAACTGAAGAATCATTACAACAATCTCTTGAAAAAGGCCGTAAACGCTTCTCACAACAAACAGCTAATTTTATCAAAAAACTTGATGAACTGATTTCATCAAAACTTACGGCAGGAAACCACGTTCACTTCGCTCATCTTATGGCTGGTGGAGTTCCACGTGCAAAAATAGTTTTACCGTTGATGAATCGCGTATTTAAAGGCACAGGCGATAGATATTTAGATTCAAAAACTTTTTGGGAAAGTAAAATTGGACGTTTTCTACAATTAAACTTTCACGAAGTGACAGCTGAAACGTTTAACACTTTAGTGAAAGAATCTTCTGCGTTTCGTGATAAGATGCAAAAACAAGAAGTTACAGTTTCTTATGTAGCTTATGGATATCATGGAACAGAAATTCTAGTGAACAATGAATACCGGTGGCAATCTTATGCCCCTTACTTACAAGGCTGGGCAAAAGTTGCTTTAGAAAACTATTCTAAACAATGGTCATCTCAAGGCGTGAAAGCTTGTGTTTACAACTGTCCAGAGATTTTAACGAACTCAAGCTCTATCTTTCAAGGTGTTGAAATTCCACTTTACAATTTAATTCGCTCTCTTATTAAAGAGCAACCAAATCACCCTATTACAAAGAAAGTTATTGCCGACTGTGAGGCTGTTTTAAAAGAGCCGCAGCTTTTAGAAAAGATATTCAATCATGTTGATGACTTCATTGCCTACTCTGAAAAAGTTGGGACAAGTCGTTATCAAAACTGGCCTCAGCACTCTGTTAAAGAGCAGCTTGAAAGAACTTTGAATCTCTCAGATGAAGTTATTTCATACCACAAAGATGAAAAACAACTCATGACATCCGTTTTAAGTGAAATTATTTTTAAATCTTGTGGTTACATCATGCTTCATGATGGCGTGAATCCTAAAAATCCCGTAGCTTGGATTGGACACGATGCCATCAGCAAATGCTTGCCTTTAATTTAAATAAGGAGCTTAAAGTATGACGTATAAGCTAGCTATTACAGGTGGCCCTTCTGGGGGCAAAACCACTTTAATTGATGTTTTAAAAAAAGAGTTCGGAAAAAAAATAAAAATTGTTCCTGAAGCAGCTTCTATTTTGTACTCAGGTGGATTTCCCCGTTTGAAAAACTACTCGGGCTACCTCCATGCGCAACAGGCTATTCTTTGCACACAAAAGCATTTAGAGGATCTTTTAAGCGAGAACCATCCAGATCGCCTTATTGTGTGCGATCGTGGCTCACTCGACTCAATAGCTTACTGGCCCGACAGCGAGGAGCATTTCTTTACAACGATTGGATCTACGCGAGAGATTGAGTTTAAACGCTACCAGTGGGTTTTACACCTCGACACAGCCACAGAGACTGATTACGACACAACCAACCCCATCAGAACAGAGTCATTTCATGAGGCTATTCTTTTAAACGATAAAGTAAAGAAAAGCTGGGAAGGGCACCCTCAACGGCAAATTATCACAGCTGAACATGACTTTTTTGGAAAAATGCAAAAAGCCACAGCTTTTGTGAATCAAATCCTGCAGCATATAGAGAGTGTAAAAAAGTAAAAAAATGTTGTCTTTGTTCTGTTTAGCTTATATGTAAAGCTATAGTCTTTTAAAGAAACAAGTCTATACACAATGTATAGAACTTTATATGAGACTATTTATTAAGCAAAATAATTAGACATTGACTCTCAGGTATAAATCTTTTTATATAGTTGTCTTGTTAATTTAATGGAGTAACACTATGGCAAAAAAATCAGGTAGAATCATCGTAACTTTAGAGTGTACTGAAGCAAAAGCAGCTGGTAAGCCAGTTTCTAGATATACAACGACTAAAAATAAAACTAAAACTCCTGGTCGTCTAGAAAAGAAAAAATACAATCCAAATATGCAAAAACACACTGTTCACAGAGAAACTAAATAATTGAGTTCAACCTGTTTAAACAGAATTAGTTTTTATTATTTGAATACAATTTTATGTTTTGATTAGAGGGCTTTTTATAGAGCCCTTTAATATTTTGTGCTAAGGTACAAGGTTCGTATTTATCATTGAATACCGATCATTTAAGAGTAAAATATATTGCACAGGTGTTTATTTAAAACAGAGGTACAATATGAAAACAGAACAAGATCTTCTCCACTTCTTAGGTTTAATGTGGGTTGACTACTGCAAAATGAATCCGCAAGCTCAAGAAATTTACACTCAGCTTTCAAAAAATAATAAAGTCATTAACGACCACATCGCACTTAGAACATTTAACCACCCTAAGTTAGGGATTCAATCCTTAGCTCAGCATTTTGAAGCTTACGGCTACGAGGCTCGTGGTGATTACACTTTTACAGAAAAAAAATTATATGCAAAACACTATGAGCATAAAAATAACCCCGATTTGCCTAAAATTTTTATTTCAGAACTCGAGCTTGAAAAAGTATCTCCTTATATTCAAGAGACAATAAATCAAGTGGTTGAGCAAATTCCAAATGATAAAATTAACTCTGAAGACTTCATTTACAGTGGAACGCACTGGGAGACAGATTATAAAGTTTACTCAAAACTTGCAGAAACAAGTGAATATGCCTCATGGGTTTATGCCTTTGGCTTTAGACCAAATCACTTTACTGTAAGTATTAACCATTTAACACAGTTCAAAGATATTGCACCTCTCAATGAATACATCAAATCTTTAGGTTTTAAACTCAATACTTCTGGTGGTGAGATTAAAGGAACAGCTAGCGAATACCTTGAACAGAGTTCTACGATGGCCAATGAAGTTCCTTTAAAATTTAAAGACGGCGTCCATCAAGTACCTGCTTGTTATTACGAATTTGCTAAAAGGTACCCACTTCAAAACGGACATCTTTACCAAGGATTTATCGCAAAATCTGCCGATAAAATTTTTGAAAGCACGAATAAAAAAAATTAAGCAATCTTACGAACAATTTCGTTATACGTTTCTTCGTCTTTATCTTGTTTCCAATAAGGTTGGGAGCCTAAAAATATTTTAACGAGTTGAGCGTCGAATTGTGTGCCACTGCAACGCTTTAATTCTGCAAAAACTATTTCTTCAGGCAAGCCACGACGGTAGGCACGATTTTCCGTCATGGCATCGTAAGTGTCGACAATTAAAATAATCCGCGCGAATAAAGAAATATCATCACCAATTTTTTTATCAGGGTAACCTTCGCCATCGACACGTTCGTGATGACCTCTTATACCAGGCATGAGTTGTGAAAAAAACTGGTTCGTTGCTAGAGGCTTAACGATATTCTCGCTCATGACAGAGTGGCTCTTCATAATATCCAGCTCTTTAGGATCAAGTCTTCCAGGTTTTAAAAGAATTTCTTTATCTACACCTATTTTACCAATGTCATGCAAGAGACCTGAAAACTCCGCTACCTTTTGCTCATACTCGTTAAGACCCATATCTTTTGCAAGTCTTCGCGCGTATTCTCCGACTCTTAAACAATGCTCATACGTCGTAGGCTCTACTGTTTTTAAACACTCAAGAAGTGACTTTACAGAATCATAAGCTGATGTTGGAACATTACCCCATATTAGCTTTGCAGACACAACCCCTCCCATAAACATACAGACATCCATTTAGTTTTTAATGTTCTGCAAGATTCTGTTATTTTTTAAATAACACTTACATTAAAAAGATAGACACTCTAATCCGTATTTAAAGTTATCGGCTTTTTGTTTTCTAGACTTGAGTCGATTTAACAATCGTACCAATTTGAGATTAAATGTTAAAATAACACTCCAGCTAATATCGCATCCATAATAGCCAATCCTGTTTTTCCTACACCTTTATAACTTATCGAATTACTAGATGCGGCTATAGATCCATTTTTTAAAACTTTTATGTCATATACATAATTAGTCGACAAAACAATAGGACTCCAACCAGACACTGAAGCATTAGATACATTTATAGCAGCTATACCAGCTCGATTATTTCCATTTACTTGCGTAAAGTTACCACCAATATATAACGTATTTCCATTCGCTGATACGGCCATAGAGTATACACTGTTATTACTTACATTTGGGTTCCAACTTGGAATAATTGTTTTTGTCGCTGTATTATAGGCGGCCACACGGCCTTGCGTACTGCCACTAATAGAAGTAAAATTTCCTGCCACATACAGCGTCCCTGAAACCGCTAATAACGAATTCACAGGAGAGGCATTCGGATTAGGATTAAATGCTGTATTTAGAGTTCCTGAAACTGTATCTACAACACCTAAGTAATTTCTTGAAGTCCCACCAATCGTTGTAAAAGCTCCTCCAAGATATATTTCAGATCCTACTTTCGCTATAGAATTCAAAGTCCCGTTTAAATTAGGATTCCATACAGTTGAAACTGTACTACTAACCACATCAAATGCAAATGCACGATTACGTGTAGTCCCACCTGCACTTGTAAAGTCTCCACCCACATACAAAGTGTTACCATCAAGAAATAATGTTTTTACGGTATTATTAATAGCAATATTGTTTAACTTACTTCCACGAGCATAACGACTATCAATACTTGTTAAATAAGACCTAGAAATACCATCAACCTGCGTAAAACTTCCACCTACATAAACTTGGCCTTTACCTAGAGCTAAACTCCACACTATTGAATTTACATTAGGACTCCAAGTTGTTAAATCACCAGTTGCGGTATCAATAGCAGCTAACCTATTGCGACTATAACCATTAGCAGCCTCAAACATACCACCTATAAAAACATCATCACTTCCCAGAGCTATCGCATTTACGCTGTTCGATAAATCTGGATTCCAATCTAAAACCGATGCATCACTCGCACTGATAGCAGCAGCCCCTCTCCGCGCGAGACCACCTATTACGCTAAAATTGCCACCTATATATAAGCTATTACCATCTAAAGAAATGGCTTCTACAGTGTTTGTAACACTCGATACCCATGATGTATCAATTGTTTTACTCACTAAATTGTAACGAGCCACGTACGGAAGTGCTGTGCCATTAATATTTGTAAACCAGCCACCTAGATACAAATAATTTGTTCCATTTGTCGCTATATCTCTCACAGAAGAATTGATTGTTAAGTTATGAGGAATTATCTCTCGCGTTGCAGGATTATACCCGGCTAAATTGCTTTGCGGCACAAGACCAGCATATGTAAAAGCACCGCCAATAAAAATTTCGTTACTATCAACATAAATACAATTAATAAGATTATCAGCAGAAAAAGGCCAACTTGTAAAATTTCCTGTTGTAAGATTTAAAGCTGAAAATCTACTTTTAGCCGTACCCGAGCCACCTGCTATTGTTGTAAAACCGCCGCCTATATAAAGTACTCCATCAAAAATATTTAAATCATACACACCCGAGTTCGGTTGATAATTCCAAGAACTGTCTAAATCACCATTTGCTCTTGATAGTCCTGCTAAATACGTTCTACCTGTGCCACTGACTGTAGTAAAAAAACCACCTATATAAACTCGATTGTCATCAGCCTCTAGTGTAAACACGGTGCTATTAATTGCTCCACTCGACCAATTTGTGATTTGGTTGTTCGTTAAATCAAACTCTGCAACTTTTGAACGATTGTAACCACCAGCAAAAGTAAAATTTCCACCTGCGATAACTGTGCTTCCCGATACAAAAACACTCCGAACACCAGCATTTACAACTGGACTCCAAGGAAGCAAATTATTATTAGTTATATCAATCGAAGCTAAATACGTTCGATTACTTCCTAAAATAACACCAAAATCTCCTCCAACATAAAGCGTTGTTCCACTTTTATATAACGAATAAACTATGTTATTAGGATTATAGTTTGGTAATAAGGCTGCACCAGTATCACTATCTACAGCGGCAAGATACTTATATGTTTGTCCTCCTATAGATGTAAAGCTACCTCCAACATATATTTGTCCCGCAGTGGACTCTAATGCCTGTACCTGACCATTTGGATTAGGAGAAAATGAATCAATTAACATGTTATTACTAATATCAAACGATGCAAGATAAGGTTTACTGGAATGCCCCAGCATCCCTTCATCTGCTGCACCAATAAAAACTTCGGAGTTAGCTACAGCCACAGCATTAGCAGTGACTACTGGTAGATAAGTAGTTTGATTTAGCGGAGTTTCTGCAGTAATTAAATTTCCTGTCGTAGCATCTGTGACAGCAACTGCCCTAGCCGTTCCTGTATTAAAACCACCTACTAGATAGACTTTACCAGAGTTTACAGCCAAATCATTTACATTAGACGCTAACGTTATACTGTACGCATTGACAGCAGCTGTTGTCTTATCTACAGAAGCAACTCTTGTTCTAGAAACAGAATTGATCGTCGCAAAAGCTCCACCAATGTACACATCTTGCCCAGAGCATTTTACAACATTAACTGATGCATTAGCATTAGGATTCCAATTCAGAATTGATAAGTCCGATATTTTAAGTGCGAACAAATTATTTCTATTTATAGCACCTACTAACTTCATCGTATTATTGCCAGCAGCTAAAATAGCTGAGGCTTGTTTTATAAAAACAGACCCTATCGCTGAACTTCCCCAATTGTTTACATTAAGAGACGTCAATGACCCATCTAAATTTATTTCAGCAAAATTTTTACGTGATGTAGAGCCTATTGTTGTAAAACTTCCAGCGAT
>JBKBTW010000019.1:0-23752 GCA_046291245.1 Pseudobdellovibrio sp.
CGTGCTGAAGCTGCTGGAGTTATCTTTGTAGCGGCTGCTGCCAACGACGGTAAAAACAATGATAAAGTGAGCATGTACCCTGCAAATGCAGCGGCTATCTCTGTAGCAGCATCTAATCAATCTGATGCTAAACCATCTTGGTCAAACTACGGTAAAGCGAATGTTGCTCTAGCAGCTCCTGGTGAAGGCATCATGTCTTCTTTACCAAATGATAAATATGGAAATTTATCTGGAACTTCAATGGCAACTCCATTAGTTGCAGGTTTAGTAGCTTTCTTAAAAGCACAAGATCCAAATTTAACATCTGCTGAGGTTAAAGCTCTTTTACAATCTACAGGTGCTAAAGTTAACATTGAAACTGCTTGTAACTGTCGTATTGATGCTTTTGCTGCTGTTGATACATTATTATCAAACAAAGCATGGATGATTCCAACGGCTGCAACTATTGAAGTTAATGCAACTCAACAGTTCACTGTTAAAAATGCAAATGGCGCTGTTAAATTTGAATCTTCAAATCCAGCTGTTGCAACAATCACAGAACAAGGTTTGTTAACAGGTGTAACTCAAGGTTCTGTTATCGTAAAAGGAACTGATGCTGCTGGTAATGTTGTGTCTTCACTAGATATCAATGTAGGAATGGCTGCATCTAACAATCCTGATCCTGGTCAACCTGGTATGCCAATGGAGTGTCCTTTGAATGACCCAATGCTTTGCGAGGCTTTATGTCAATTCATGCCACAATTACCTTGGTGTAATCAGTAGTTCTTATAAATTGAAAGAACTTAGAATGAAGAGCTGATTCTTATGAATCAGCTCTTTTTTTATTTTATGTTATTTTAGATATCTTGGAACTTAATCCTAGTTTTTTATAATTATTAAAAATTCTTTTTGATCATATTTTCTAAATCTCAACGAAAACGTAACATAACGGTTCAGTGTCTTTTTGCTCCTTACTCTCTTGGCAAGGCGATTGCTTTATAGATGTTGTGTCGATGACATAGAGTCATAAAAAACAACAATTCGCATTAATGCGATTTTTAAGGGGGAATTCATGAAATCAGTTAAATCAATGCTAGCTTTAGTGGCATTATTATTAGCGTCGGCAGCGGCAAACGCTCAACAATTAAGATTAGGTGAGGCAGCTTACGGCGGTAATGGTTGTCCGGCTGGCTCAGCGTCAGTATCAACAACAGCAGATGGTAAAACAATGTCTGTATTATTTGATAGTTTCGCGGCAGAAGCAGGTGATGTTACAGGTCGTCGTATTGATCGTAAATCTTGTAATATCCGTATTCCAATTCAAGTACCAAATGGATACTCTGTTGCTTTAATTGGTGTTGATTATCGTGGATTCAATGCGATTCCTGGAAATGGCGCGTATAACACTTTTAGAGCTGAATACTTCTATGCAGGTTCACGTGGACCAGTTTTTCAACAACAATTCCGTGGTCCTCAGGCAGATGCTTTCTCGATCAGAAACAATCTTATTGCGACAAACTTAATTTGGTCAGAGTGTAGCAAAGATGTAATCTTCTCGATTAATGCAGCAGCTACTGCAATGTCTAACTCAAGAATGGAACAAACAATGATGATCGTTGACTCTGTAGACGTTCAAGCTGGTATGTTGTACCATTTTCAATTCAGACGTTGCCGTTAATTCTAAATGAATTAATTTCGACTCATATTGAAAACATATTTGTCTAATTAAACAAAACAAAGAAAAGGCTTGGTTGAATTTAACCAAGCCTTTTCTTTATAAAATACATTTCAATGACCATATACAGAATCATGCTTAATGTAAGGCCTACGCCTTTTAAGATAGCCCAAGCCTCGGTCGACCAATAAAAAGCTGCGTGCACGGCTATAAGAGTATGAATCAAAAAAAAGAAGCCTAATCTTAAAGTTATTCCGCTCATACTGTCTTTGATGATGTGTGGAGATTCGGGATTTTGTTTCTCAATCATCAGTTTTAAAAATGGTTTTTTTAAGAACCAACTTCCAATTAAAAATAAAAACATAAAAAACTCTAAAATAGCTGGTTGCAGTTTGAACCAGATCCCTTCATTAAGCCAAAGTGAAATTGCTCCAAGAATCAGTAAACTTCCATTTCCAACCCATGTCATGGTGCTGATTTTTTTATATCGTACATATTCATAGATAAGTTCGCCTAATCCAAAAATAAGACCAGCAATCAAACCAGCGGTAATTCCATAGTATTCTTCAATAACCGTAAAGGCTATGACAGGAAGTACACCTCCAAATAATAAACTTAAAGCTTTAGCTTTTGGATTATGAGGATTATGAGATTGAGAATTCACAAGCTTGACCTTGATGAGGGTTTACAATGGTATTTTCTTCAACGCAAACTTCGCCATTTAAGATTGTGAAAACAGGCCAACCCGTGAAGTTCATACCTTCAAAAGGTGACCAACCAGTCTTAGAGGCCAACCAAGATTTTTGAACGGATTGGGTTTTTTGAAGATCAACTATTGTGAAGTCAGCATCAAAACCTATTTGAATACGTCCTTTATTTTTGAGGTTAAAAATTTTTCTCGGGTTTTCAGTGACAAGTTCTACAAATTTACTTAGAGGAAGTTTCTTTTGAGTTACTTGATCCAACATAAGTGGTACTAAGGTTTGCACTCCGGGTACTCCTGATGGAGATTGAGGATAGGGTTTTTGTTTATCTTCTAATGTATGGGGAGCGTGATCAGAACCTATTACATCAACAGTCCCATTTAAAACAGCCTTCCAGAGGTGCTCCAAATGTTTTTTATCTCTAATAGGCGGATTTTGTTGAGCCAATGTTCCTAGGCGTTCATAGCATTCAGGAGAAGAGAGGGTTAAATACTGAGGGAGTATTTCAACACTGATAAGTTGTTGTGGATTTTGGGAATTTTTTTTTTGTTCGCTTAAATACGCCATCTCTTCCGAAGAGGAGATATGAAGAATATGAATAGGACGCTTGTATTTTTGAGCAAAATGCACAGATTTTTTTGTCGTGATCAGAGCACTTTCTTCATCACGCCAAATAGGGTGAGCTTTCGGATGGCCAGATTCTATGGCGATGTGTTTTCTTTGTTTTAAACGGGATTCATCTTCTGAATGGATAACGACTCTGCGAGTTCCTGATTGCATAATTTTTTCAAAAACATCATCTTGATCGATCAGTAAATTACCAAAGGAACTGCCTAAGAAAATTTTTATGCCTGAACAATGCGGTAATTTCTCGAGCTGAGGAAGCTCTGATATATTGTCAGAACTACCACCAATAAAATAAGCATAGTGGGAATGGGATCGATTTTGACTTAAATTAAGTTTTTGCTGAAAAAGCTCTTTTGTTGTGGTGGGTGGATTTGTGTTTGGCATTTCAAAAAATGTTGTAACACCTCCCAAAAGGGCAGCTCTTGAGCCAGATTCGATATCTTCTTTGTGTGTCATCCCTGGTTCTCTGAAGTGAACTTGAGAGTCGATAATGCCAGGGAGTACTGCGAGATGTTTCACATTCAACACTTTAAGTGCGGGTTGGTTCAAAGAATTTTCTATAGCGACAATCTTGCCATTTGTTACTCCGATGTCAGCAATTTGCTCGATCATTTTATTGTCTTTTTCGGAGTAAGTGATGAAGTTTGCATTTTTAAGGATTAAGTCAAAAGTCGTGTTTGAAGTATTCATATGTATTTAAGTTAGCAGGAGGTTCTGCTTAGGTCTAGCCCTAGAGCTACTTTTCAAGGTCAAGGTTGCCATATCCTATCCTCATAATTGACAATGAACAATATGGCGAAATTTCTAGATTGGTACGCATTGCATAACACTGTCATTATTCAAGCTTTAGCTGCGTTGATAGCGTTACTTATAATCTTCTTTATTTTTAGATTATTTTTTGCTAAATCGTCTGTTGATGCTCATGAAAATGCGTCTACTGGCTATAGTCAAATTAATGAAAAATTGAATAAGCTGTTAGATAATCAAACTCATGCCGTACCAGTGAGTCTTGATGTAAATTCAGAACAAGATGTTTTAAAACAAAAAGAAATTATAAACTTACAAAATGAAATGGCAGCTCTTAAGGCTCAAATAGCAGAAAAAGATAAGGAACTTCAGGATGTAAAAGCTGCTATCCTAGCAGCTGGAGAGAGTCCTGTCGTTGAGAATGCTGAGTCTCTACAAAAAGAGCTAGAAACTTTAAAAGAACGACTTTCAGAGTATGAAATCATTGCTGATGATATTGCAGATTTGCAAAAGCTGAGAAAAGAAAACGAAGACCTCAAGAGACAAATAGATACGATCGCAATGTTAGATTCTGATCCAGAAGTAGCGGCTCCTGAAGTTAATTTAGATGATTTACAAAATGAATTGAAAAGTGAAGAAGTTCAAATCAGTGAAGAAGTTCAAATCAGTGAAGAAGTAGTAACGGCAAAGACTCCAGAGGTTTCTCCAGTTGAAGCTGCGGCTACAGGGATAGAAGAAGACATTCTTCCTGATCCTTTGGCTCCTACAGAGTTAGATACGGCTGAGGCCAAAGAAATGTCACAAAATGTAAGCCAGTCAGAAAAAGATATGCTTGATGAGTTTGAAAAAAATTTTTCTAAGAGTGAGGATTAAAGTTATGAAGAACATATTATTATCTATGTGTTTAACGATTGGATGTTTTTCTGCACCAACTTATGCCGCAATAGCTGAGAAAGAACTTCTTGGGTTTACAGATCAACTCAGTCGTGCAAAAAACACAGCCTTGCCAATGACGCACAGATGGGAGGCTTTAATTAAAGCTTCTGAGTTGGCAGATGGTAAAGAAATTAAACAAGTTCTTGAGTTTGCTGAGCATAAAGATTGGTTTATGAGAAATGCATTATTAGTTGCTCTAGATAAGATGGGAACGGATCTTGTTTACGAAAAAGCAAAGTTAATGGTTTCTGATAAGGCTTTAGTTGTGCGATCTGCGGCAGTAGATATTCTAACACGTTTGGAAAACTATGAAACTCGTCAACTTCTTATTAAAGAATTAAATAAAGAATATAATTTTGTAGGCAAGAAAAGCTTATGGATCAGATCACAAATCATGAAAAATTTAGTGAAAAAACCTAATTCAACAGAAAAGCAATTATTTGCTAAATTACTTTTTGATCAAGATAAGGAAATTTCTTCGATGAGTATTATGGCTCTTGAAAAAATCAATAATATAAAATTTGAAGAGGGTAAAAAAGCTGAGCTTTGGAAAAAGTATGTGAAGGATCAGCGCTGGTTGTAAACCAGATTAGTTCAGTGCTTTTTTAAGAGCCTGGTTTATAATGATCTCACGCTCCATGCGATAAAAGATAACTTTCTCTTCATAACCATCACTGCTTACGGTTTTAACCTCTGATATAAAATCACGAAAAACTTCTATCTTTTTTTCAATAGTGACACGAACAGAATCGCGTCCATTTACTTTTTGACCTTTAGCAAAAGTCATAATAATTTTATAGCGCGAGCTGGGATATTTAGGTTTCTCTCTAAAAGGAGGAAGCCATCCATCTACAGCTTTTATGTAATCTGTCTCAATGACTCCAAAATCTTGGTTTTCTGCTGCTATTGTATATTTTAGAGTTGAGTGAGCTGATTTCCAAACTTCATCATACGGAGCATAAAATATTTTTTGATGAGATTCTCTTTGAATAATATCTTCTGGAGTGTCAATCCCACTTTGTAATGAGCTACATCCGGTGAATAAAATAGATATTAAAATTATACTCCACAATTTTTGCATATTAAAATTTTAATGCAGAATGAGTAACATGAGTAGTTTTATTCAGTAAATCTTGTCCCAAAGTCGCTTCTGTATCTGTAGAGCTACCAATAAGGTTTAATTCAATTTTACGTTGATTTTCAGTAGCAACTAGTGGCCAAGCAGGTAAGCTGACGTTTTTAGGCCATTGGGTTTGTGTAAGACCTAAAATTTCCCACTCTTTATCTACAAAGGAAATAGTTTGGCCATTTTCCGCTGTGTCTACAATTTTAGAGATTGTAAGTGATACAGCAATGGGATTGACCCCTTCATGAGATGAAACCTCAGGAATTGAGATGAAATAACCATTATTGTTCTCTGTGAGTTGCGGTGCTGTGATCAAGGGTAATGTTTTATTTTTTGAATTAGGCAAATAAGGAAGTACAGAGATGCTGCGGTTTTCTTCAGATTCTAAGTTTAATCCTTCTAAGTTTGATTTTGTTGTAAGTAGACTGACGATATAAGCTAAAGAGCCTTTAATACTTTTAAGTTTTGTTTCTTGCCCTGGAAAACTCCTTTTAACATCTGTGGGAATCAATTTGTGAGCAATATCAGACATGGCAATAGATAATAAAACTTCGTTATCGTTCACAGCAGAGCCTTTAATATTGAGTTGGGAGTCGTAAATTATCTCTGTGCCAGGAATGTTCAATACAGAAAGAGGTTGATTGACGTTAAGGTCACGTAGGCTTCCCGAGGTAAAATTAAAGTGATTTAATACATCATAAAATGGCTTTCCATCTTGAAACTCACCCACGACAGTTTTAAATGGAAACCTGCCAGATAATGCAAAGAATGTTTTAGGTCCATAATTAGGCGTGATAATACGATATTCTGGTTTAGACAGAGTTACTGGTATAAAGTAACTTTCTTTTTGAGTAGGTAAAGAAATATTACTAGGAAGTTCAACATTCATGCCGGCAACTGAAAATTTATCATTAAATGGGCTAATGATTGAATCAAGATCAAAATTAATTAAGTCAGATTTGTTAAAAGCTGGTATAACAAGGCCGAAATCTACTTGTTTATCGCTATTTACCACGGGAAGCTGTGTGACTTGTCCTTTTAGAGTTGGCCTTGGATGAATTGATATAGCATTAAGCTTAATTTGGAGTAAGCCTGGTTTTTGATTAAGAACTGTTTGTCTAATATAGCCTTTTGCATCCACTGTAACTGAGGCTTTCGTTGTCCAAGCGGGGACAACGACTTGTCCTTTGTTGTCAGTCTTTAAAAAATTTTCAGGAAATGGGTTTCCGATACGATGACCAATCAGAACTTGAGCATTAGCTACAGGCTCATTATGTTGATTGTAAACTTGTATTATAGGTTGAGCATCAGGAGTAATCGATTCAAACCAGCGCGAAATAGCAAAGCCATTTGGATCATATATTTGAGGATCAGAAGAAATATGGCTTGAGTTATTGCAACCTATTAAAAGTAAAAGCGACAGGATTAAAAAAACGCGAACTCTGATCATGAAATGTCCTTTTTTGTTAGACCATTATACGTTATTACGTCTTATTGCAGCTAAACTTAAAAAAGAGGTCAATCGAACAATGTGCTTTCGCGCCTTGTTATATAAGAGATTTAAAGATTTTCTTTATTTAGGTATGTAGTTTTATCCCAAAATAATTTATTTCCGTTAAGAGAGTAGGGAATTTTTCTATTTTCACCAGATTTTAGCTGCTGATAGTCATCACATTTTTTGCCGGTGACATCTTTAACTCTATCGGTTTGCCAATCCTTATGACTACAATATTTTATAAGGTTTAAAGCACGAGTTACTTCATCTGTAAGCGAAAGATAATTAGAGTCTATTGATTGAGTAAATAGCTGGCTAGAGGAGACAGTCATTACTTTAAAAGTCCGCTTAAACACAAGATAGGGTGTTTCACACTTTTCGTCTTCAAAGGCAATGAACTTCCACTCAAGATGAGTTCTTGAAATATCAATGTATTGCACATAGTAATTGTCATCATCGTCTTTGGTGCAAGATTGATTATAAGAGCCAAATAAACTTTCATTGAGATTATCTATAGGTAGTGCAGGCAACGTAGAGCTATAAGATGATGAATTATAAAATAAAGACGATACAAAAAATATTAAAAATATAAACCATTTATTTTTCATAGAGTTATCCCTTAACTTTTGATTCTAAATGCTGCCAACGTTCATAGAGTCTTGCGATTTCATTTTCGAGTAAAGATATTTTTTCCGTCAACTCAGTGAGTTTAGAAAAGTGGGATTGGATATCCGGCGAGGTTAAATCATTTTGCATCTTTTTAAGTTGTTCTTCTTGTTCGGCAATCAAAGTCTCAATTTTTTCGTACTCTAGAGTTTCTTTATAAGAAAGTTTTTTATTGCTAGATCCAGATTTTTCATTATTTTGCACAGGCACAGGAATATCTTTAAGTTTAGCCAAAGCTTCGCCCTCAGATCTGAACCAAGTTTCCCACTGGTAATAGTCTGAAAATTTAATAACACTGCCTTTAGGATCTTGCGTGAAGGCCCAAATCTCATTGGTGTTTTGATCTAAGAAAAAACGATCATGTGAAACAAGGATCAGGGCTCCTGGAAAATCGTTTAAACATTCCGATAAAACATCAAGAGTCTCAACATCTAAATCGTTTGTTGGTTCATCCAGTATAAGCACATGTGCTGAGGTTAGCATAAGTTTAGCAAGTAAAAGTCGGCTTTGTTCTCCACCTGAAAGTTTAGAAACGGGCATATCCATTTGGAACGAGTTAAAATGAAACCGGCTTAAATAACTGCGTGCAAACACAGGTTGTCCTTGAAAGTGAACATAATCACCTTCAGGGCAAATCACTTTAAGAACTGTTGTATTTTGATTCAGGCTTTCTTTGCCTTGTTCAAAATAGTTTATATTTATATCTGGGTTAATAAAGACTTCTCCGGTCGAAGCCTTTTCTTCTCCCATCATAATTTTTATGAGCGTAGATTTACCGCACCCATTTGATCCTAATAAACCAATACGGGCTCTAGGTCGGATCATGCCACTAAGATCTGAAAATAATGGTCTCGCTCCGAAACTTTTCATGACATGGTTAAGTTCGATAAGTTTTTTAGGAGATTTGTCGTTGCCAGAAAAATCAAAATCAGCTTTGCGCAGCATATTTTTGCTTTCAAGGTTATCCACCTCAGAAATAAGTTCATGAGCGCGATTTTGACGTGCTTTTTGTTTTGTTAGTCGAGCTTGAGGTCCGCGAGCTAACCAGGCCTTTTCAATCATCATGGTGTTGCGTTTTTTTTCTTCTAATCGTTTTTGTCCTTCGAGGAGCATTGATTTAGTTTCAAGAAACTGTGCATAGTCACCAAAAGATTTGATTAATCCATCAGGATTTCTAGCGTCTAAATCAAAAATAATGTTACAAGTGTTTTGTAAGAAGGCCCGATCATGGGTTACGATTAAAAATGATATTTGATTTTCATTTGCGATGAAATCTTCAAGCCAAAGAATGCTTTGAATATCGAGGTGATTTGTCGGCTCATCTAATAAAAGCAAATTGGGTTTTTTCATCAGTTCGCGCGCTAAGGCCACTCTTTTTTGCCATCCGCCAGAGAGAGTTTTTACGTATGTGTTTTCTGCATCGGGGGCTGTATCGAGAGATAGTTTTTTAATGAGTTCAAATGCAAGAGAGATATTGAAACTGTCATAAGGATCATCGGTGGCTTCGATTAAAACCTCATAGATAGTTTTATCATTTTCAAATTGAGGTTTTTGATCTAAATAGCCTAAGCGTAAACTGTTAGAAAATGAAATTTGACCGGAATCGGGTTGGATTTCACTACTTATAATTTTTAGTAATGTTGATTTTCCGGCTCCATTTGGTCCTAGTAGCCCGATTTTTTGTTGAGTATCTATAGCAAAGGAAATGTTTTTGAATAGAGTTTTAGAAGCGAATGACTTTGAGAGTTGATACGCAGATATTAACGTTGCCAAAATTACCTCGATGTAAGTTTTTTATAGTAATCTACGTTTCGGCTCAATTCCACTAAATTATTTTAATAGATTTTAACTCTGTGAAGTGATAGTACGGTGTGAGTTATGGAGAGGCCAACGATGAAGCGCTTAAGTGATGTTAAAATAGATAAAATGAGATTGGTGGAACAAATTAAAGCGCAAATTAGTGCAGATTTTGAAGCTTTAAAAAAGGCAGCTCTTGCAACTTATGAAGATGCCACACATGAAGAGTCGAAACCTGAAAATGAATATGATACAAGAGGGCTAGAAGCCTCATATTTAGCGGGTGCTCAGGGTAAAAGATTAGCAGAAATTGAAGAGATTTTTGCAATGTACAATTTTTTGCAGCTTAAAAAATTTACAGCTAAGGATCCTATTGAGTTATCAGCTCTTGTAGAGACTGAGCACAACGGAAAAATAAACCATGTATTTATTGTCCCCAAAGGTGGCGGCATGACTTTGGCCTATGAAGGATTAAATATTCAGCTTATAGCGAGTACAAGCCCACTGGGTGAGGCATTATTGGGTTTACAAGTGTCGGATATCGCAGTTATTGATAGCGGGGCGCGAGAATTAGAGTATGAAATTTTAGACGTGCAATAATAAAATTTGAGTAAAAGTAAATTTGAATAAGTGAATAAGTGAAGCAGGATTAAATTATGATTAGTACAAGCAATATTAGCTTACGTTTTGGTGGAAAAAAATTATTTGAGGATGTAAATGTTAAGTTTACCCCGGGGAACTGTTACGGATTAATTGGCGCCAATGGTGCAGGTAAATCAACTTTTCTTAAAATTTTATCTAAAGAAATTGAGCCTAATACGGGTGAGGTTATTATTCCACCTAAAGCGAGATTATCCGTTTTAAAGCAAGATCATTTTGCGTATGATGAGTTTACCGTCATGGATACAGTCCTTATGGGGAATTCTCGCTTATATAAAATCATGAAAGAAAAAGAAGCTTTGTACAATAAACCTGATTTTTCAGATGAAGATGGAGTAAGAGCTTCAGAACTTGAAACAGAGTTTGCAGAGTTGAATGGGTGGGAAGCTGAATCTGATGCTGGAGTGCTATTAGCAGGGCTTAATATTGACGAAGGTTCGCATCGACTTTTAATGAAAGAGTTAAATGGTGGAGAGAAAGTTAAAGTACTTCTTGCGCAGGCCTTAGTTGGGAAGCCGGATGTTTTATTGCTCGATGAGCCAACGAATCATTTAGATATTTATGCTATTCAATGGTTGGAAGATTTTCTAATGAATTTTGAAAACACGGTTATTGTGATTTCGCATGACAGGCACTTTTTGAATAGAGTTTGTACGCATATAGCTGATATTGATTATGGTAAAATTACAACATATACAGGTAACTATGACTTTTGGAGACAATCAAGTGAGTTAAAACAAAGACTATTGTCGGACCAAAATAAGAAAAGCTCTGATAAAGCGGATGAGCTTAAGGCCTTTATTGCTCGCTTTAGTGCGAATGCTTCTAAATCAAAGCAAGCTTCATCTCGCCAGAAACAGCTTGAAAAACTTGAATTTCACGATTTGCCAGCTTCATCGAGACGTCAGCCTTTTATCGGTTTTGATATGAAGCGTGAGCTTGGTAATGATGTTTTGGTGGTGAATAAATTAAATTACACTTTAGAAGGACAACAGATCTTAAAGAATTTGAGTTTTCGAGTAAATAAGGGTGATAAGATCGCTTTAGTAGGCCGTAATGATTTAGCTAAAACGATTTTACTCGATATCTTATCAGGTGAAAGAAAAGCAGATTCCGGTGATATTCAGTGGGGTATTACAACATCTGTAGGTTATTTTCCTAACGATAACTCAAAATACTTCCAATCAAATGAAGATGATTTAGTGAATTGGTTACGTCAATACTCTGATGATAAAGATGAAACATTTTTACGTGGCTATTTAGGTAAAATGCTTTTTAGCGGTTCTGACGCTTTAAAAAAATCCAATGTGTTATCTGGCGGAGAAAAGGCGCGCTGTATGTTTTCTAAGATTATGTTGTCAGGAGCAAATGTTTTACTAATTGATGGGCCGACGAACCATTTAGATTTAGAAAGTATCACATCTGTAAATGAAGGAATGTCACGATTTAAAGGAGTTATTCTTTTTACAAGCCATGATCATGAGTTACTACAAACTGTAGCAAATAGAGTTATAGAGCTTGATCAAGACATAGTTTTTGATGATCGAGTCACGTATGATGAGTATTTAGAAAAAAGAAAAAAAGCTTAATTTAAAATTGAGTCTTTATAATGAAATAATTTATAAAGGTTCAAATATTTAATTTTTAAATATAAGCATTACGTTGAAGTAATATAAGTTAAAATCTATATTATTGTACAAGGCGCAACTAGTTAGCAATTTTTTTGTTAGATCTAGACCACTTAAAATCTATTTAGAGTCTAGAACGCGTAATGTTAATAGAATTCTAACTAAAATATTATTATTTAAATCCCATATTGAGATTTCTTAACATCATCTGCACACGCTCTTAAAATTATGATGTTTTTATATTTGCATGGCTCGGCTTTTAAACATGGAGGGTTTATGAGTGAACAGCAAATAGCAGATAAAAAATCGTTAAGTGCAACTGGAACGGAAGCTTTTAATTTAGAATCAGCGGCATCTTATCAAAATCCTGAACATATGGCTCATCTGAGTGCCGTAAACTTACTTCCTCACATGCAAAGGATAAATGTACTGATTGTCGAAGATGACATTACGATGCAGCCATTGTGGGAACATATTTTAGTTAGTATTAATCCAAATGTTTCTATTAGATGGTCTAAATCAGAAGAAGGTGCTGAGATAATCATGAATCGAAAAATAATTAATGATCAAGAGTTTGATCTTATTATTGTCGATATTTATTTGTCCGGATTAAAAACTGGAATAGATCTTTGGGAGAGATATCGATTTTGTGACTCTCTATTTTTGTTTACAAGTTCTATGAGTGTAAAAGAATTTACTGAGAAATTAATTAAATATGATGATGAGTATATTCCGTTTTATATGAAAAAACCTATAAAAAAGGAGGTTGCGGTTGAAACGATTAAGGCGATGCTCGCGTTTAAAAAATTTCTAATCTACAAAGGCCATTAGTGATAATCAGCAAGTTAATGAATAACTAAATAAGCGATCCAACTATGAAGAACCAAAATAAAGGAGTATTTTATGAATAGCCAAATTAATTATAACAGATTTTCAGTTACGTCAGAAATGGATAATTCTTCTCAAAGATTAATGAAGAAGATGCAATCTGCTGTTCCTGCAGATTGTATTGTAAATTTAAATATCTCTAAAGAAAATAGTGATTATGTAGCAGTTGCTAAATTTAAAGGTCCAAGTTTAGAAGCTGTCATAAGAAAAACATCACCAGATTATTTTGAGGCTTTAGACTTAGTAAGTGCAGATTTTGAAAATAGAGTGCCATTATGGAGTGAGGCTTTTCAATCAAATCCAATAAGTGCTTCAAGAAGAGAGCAAGCGAGTGAGACTTCATCTTTGTCGCGACCAGCAGGAGCTACAGAGCCAACAACATCGTTTCAAAGAGCACAGCCTAAAGATTTAAAAGGTGCGGAACAAAGAACTCAAAAATTAACACATAACGAACAAGAGGGACGCGCTGGTCATCCTAAGAGTCAACCCACTCAGCAACGAAAGGCAACTCGGGATGAGAGTGGAAAATCAGGAAAACAGCAACCCACTACAGGAACAAGTTCAAGAGAGCAACATCAGCAATATAACAACATATAAACTCAATATACATATATAATGTAGATATATTTCCCGTGTTTTATGTGTTTTAAGGGGTTAACAGTTCGAGGTTAACCCCTTTTTTAATTAATTCAAAAAATAAAACATCACAATTTGGATTGCTGATTTAGATTGTCATATAGTTTTGTGAAGATATGTAGTCAAGATTTACCAGAATTTAGGATTAACTAAAACACCATTGGTATTGTTGATATTTAAAATAACAACTTCCTTAATGTTGAGTGCTTTCATATATCCTGCAATCAGAGCTAAGTTTGTTACGTCTGAACTAGCATATTGAGTGTTAATTTCTTTATCTGTTTTACGCATATTAGTATTGAGCGTAGTCATAATGTTGTCTAGGGAGTATCGATCACGGCCTATTTGTCCTTTTACACTCATGTAATGCACTCCGCCTATTCCGTAAACTAATCCAGACTGATCAGCTATTTTTTCATGAATTAGGGAGCTTACATTTTTTTTTGCGTCATCGAAAGAAGCATTAATAGCTTTTTCAACGTCGTTTGCAGACATAGGGTTTGGAGTTTGTTTTTTTGATTTTTGAATCTGTTTTAGCACGAGATCCTTAAATGTGACTGCGGCTAGTTGTCCTTCGAAAACGTGAAAATCTTTTTTAAGATTATCATAAACTGTTATTTGTTGGCTGCCCGCACCAATATCCCAAACTACAATCGAGCTCATGGGAACAGTTGCTACGCTCAAAGCTGAGTAAAACCCTAAAATACCTTCTTCATTTTGCTCAATAATATTTAATGGAAAGTTAATTTCTCGAGAAAGTTGCTTAACAACACTTTCGGCATTTTTTGCGTGGCGAAAAGCAGCCGTCGCGACTCCAGCCATGTTTTTATCTTCAACATCATATTCGCGAGCTTTTTGCTTAAGTTTTTTAAGAGCATCGGCTCCAGTTTTGATAATCGCATTTGAAAAATTTTGATTGCTGTTTTTACTGAGGTCTTCTCTATAGTTAACAGACTCTTCTTGTTCGTAGATAACTTGTACAATTTTTTGATCGCATGTGTCGACATCCGCAACTTTCATTTTTGTTGAACCCGAACCAATATCAAAAGCGGCTCTGCGAACAAAACATGGATCCGGCGGTGTACTTTTACTCGTTAAAGAGCAACCTGTGAAAATAAAAGAAGCGATGATGAAATATAGAGCTACATTGATGGAGTATTTATTTTTAATCATAGAGTTAAATTTAGATGATTAGAATCTCTTTGTAAATCATAAAGCTTGTGAGTCTAATCCGAAAAATTGATAAATCCGGAAATTAAACTTTTTTACTCAACTAAAGCTTTTAAAGAGAATAATTGATTTGCTGTATTTCCTTAAAAAGGAGGCAATGTGCAAGGTCTAAATATAAAAAGGTTAGGTTCAATTTTGGTCTGTTTGTTAGGTTTTACATTTTTTGGTTATCATTTAATATCACAGGCCAGAGCATCTTCGTATGGTCAGGTAAATGATTTATCAGATCAAGGAATGTTCAATCAATTAGATGAAAACGTAATCTCAAATGACATAGATTCTGAACATTTCACGGAAATGGATCAACAGGATATCGATGTTTTAGTAAAGCAGTTAGAAAAAATGGATTTTAAAGAGATGGAAGGAAAGCTAGAAAGCATGAAAAAATTAAATCATCTTCCTGTAACTGATAAAAATTTTATGAATAGTTTAAATGAAACACTCAAAAAACTAGAAGCAGATCTAGAGAAAGTAGATAAAAAAATAGAGAGCTCTCGTAAGTAATGATCAATCTTTTTTACAAAATCGGAATATTTGGATCTAAATTATTCTGTTTTAAAAAATCTGGATTAAATATTTTTGATTGATATCTTAAACCAGAGTCGCCAATGATTGTGACTATTTTAAGACATTTATCTCTATTTTTAAGTGCAAATTGTAAACTCGCATATATATTCAAAGCAGCGGAAGTGCCAACGATAAGGCCATCAAATTTGGAGAGATGATAAAGCATTGAAATCATATTTTGGTCGGTCACCTGTATAGAATCATCAGCATGAGCGAGTTTAAAGTTTTCGGTTAGGCGCATAATGCCAATACCCTCTGTAATGGAAGAACCTTCAGATTTTAGAACCCCTGTTTTTATATAGGCGTGAATACCAGAGCCGAGAGGGTCTGCAACGCAGGTATGAACCGCAGGGTTTTGCTCTTTGAGGTATTTTGATACTCCTGCAAAGGTGCCACCTGTTCCAACTGAGGCAACAAATGCGTTTATAGACCCGTCAGTTTGTTGCCAGATTTCAGGGCCAGTGGTTTTGTAGTGAATATCAAAGTTGGCTGTATTTTCAAATTGAGTCGCCCAAAAACTATGAGGAGTTGATTCAGCTAATCTTTTTGCCGTGTGATAAAAGTGATCAGGGTTGCTGAACGGACACGGAGGAACAGTGATGACTTTAGCCCCTAAAGCTTGTAAAGTTTGATATTTCTCTTGAGATTGGTTATTCGGCATAACAATAATGCAACGATACCCTTTTTGTGCGGCTAATGTAGCTAATCCAATACCCGTATTACCAGCAGTTCCTTCAATAAGAGTATAGCCTTTTTTGAGTAAACCATCTTGCTCTGCTTTCAATATTATCCCTAGGGCCGTACGATCTTTAATGCTCCCTCCTGGGTTTAGAAATTCAGCTTTGGCTAAAATTTCACAACCTGCGTAGTTTGAAAGAGATTTTATTTTTATAAGAGGGGTATTGCCGACAAGTTCATATACATAGCCAGTTTTCATAAAATTCCTTTTTTTTAAAGAGGCTTTTAATACAATAATAGAGAGTAGAGTTAATATGCAATAGAAAGCTACAATTCAACCAACATTAGCAGCTGAGGCATCAGCTCAAGCTATTGCTGATTCTTTGTCAGTAAGACTAGGTCAAGTTGTTTCATCAAACGCATCTGCATTCGAAAAGCAAAAAGAAATTGTAAAGATACAAAAAGCGATTGCAGGTTTAAATAAAGAGCAAAAACTAGCTGTGATGGATCAGTTAATTGAGAAATCCAAATTTTCTAATTACCAGACGTCAGATAAAGCGGAGGCTAAAACAGCAGCTGCATTAGTAGTAGGAACTTTTATTTATAAAGATTTTGCAAATGGAAATAAGGTTACTTAACTTGAGTTAAGGCCCTTTTATTACCTATAGGGATTTATTAAATAAGTGTTTCAATATAAGACAAAAATGTATTTTCGAAAATCTTAAAAAGAATAAGAAGTTTTTCAAATGATTTTATAGCTATGCGTATATTTTTTTAACATCTGTAAACTCTTAAAGTCCTTGATTCGACTGTTTTAACTTAAAAAACTCCTTATGCGAATAGGGATGGTTAAAACCTTGCTACTGTAAGCTTATGTAAATTTTTAATAAGACAAAAAATAAAAGGAGTTGGAGAGTAAAAATGAAAAAGTTAATCGTTTTAGTAGCCGTTATTATGGGATCAGTAGGAGCACATGCGAGTATTGAGAAGGTTGAAAAGGAGTATCAAGACTGTTTACAAAAAGTCGAGGCTAATTTAGATATGAGAGGTTGCAGTCTTCAGGCTTATACATCTGCTGATGAAGAACTTAATTTAGAATATAAAAAATTGCAAAAACGTATTTTTGAAGGTGACTCTGCTGAAGTTAAATCGAGATTAGTAGATGCTCAAAGAGCATGGATTCAATTCAGGGATAAAGAGTGCTCTTTAATGGGTACTGAGATGTTAGGTGGATCCGGCGAAAATACAATAATAGCGGGATGTTTAGCTGATAAAACAATCCAAAGAACAAAAGATCTTAGAGAAATGTTTAAATAGTTTAATCGAGATAATTTGGAATAATAAAAAAGCCGAGATTTCTCTCGGCTTTTTTATTATATAAATAATATAAGTAGATTTTATAAATCTCACTCTATTATTTACCACCAGTCAGATTCTTGACCATTTACGTAAAATTTCACATCTGTACAGCTGTACACAAGTTCCATTTTATTTGTACCATCTGTCATTTCATAAGTACCAGTTTTGTAGTATTTAGAGCACGTGTCATCGTAAGTTAAATTCGTTGTTTTGTAATTAATAACGTATTTACCTTCTTTTTGAGCACGTTCATTCGTCGATTCGTATTCAAAAATGTACTTGCCATTTAACTCGTAAGAACCTGTCATTTCGATTTTACCTTTACCCCAAGCATCAGATGCAGAGTCAGGAGTCATGACAAACTTCCACGTGTAGTTAAAAGTATAGTCGTTTTCAAAACCATTGTAGCCATACTTTCTTTTACCAGTGTAGTTTACATCCGATACAAGACTACTTCCTACTTTTTTATACTCCCAATGTCCTAAGTGCGAGTTTGTGTAGGTTGTGCCTGAAGCAAGATTTGTCCATTCATAAAGTGGCATATCAAAATCAACGCGCATTCCGCCAAAAACACCTTCGTTTTCTGCGCCTGGATTATCATTAAGATCTCTAATCTCCACAAATCCTTTTTGTTTATAGGAGTAACCAGAATCGACAAATCCAGAACAGTCATAATTATATTTCTTGTAAAGTGCGATATTGTCATTGTCCATATCTACAGGTGATGCTGGAGATGAGTCGCCACATCCTTGAGCACTGCGTGCACTGATCGAATTTGTAGTAATACCACCAACAGGTAAAGCAGGAACGTTGTTTGAAGTTGGCATATTTGCAGCCAATTGAGCTTTCATACTTCCCATTACAAATGCGCCATTAGTTGCATTTAGCGGCTGACCTGCTCCGCTACCACCGCAGCCTGACAGAGTCAGGCCCAGTAACATTGTTGTTAAAATATTTAAATATAACTTCATGGTTTAATCCTAGAAATTATAAGTTACAGAAGCTTGAGTTAAGAATGCATTACCGTTAACGTTACCATCTGCAGCAGCAGTTAAAGCACCGTCAAATTGTAATTTGTCGTATTTTAAACCTAAGCCTGCAGAAGCTAAAGTATTTGAAGCAATACCTTCAGCATCTTTGTTAGTAGCAGTCTCATCTTTTTCACTACCTACGATTAAGTTTTGAGAAACTGAACCGCGGAATGTAGCCCAAGAAGTTAAAGTGTGTTCGATACCAACAAATACTGGTAAAGAAGTTTTAGTGATTTTTTTTCCTTCCACATCATCTTGAGAGTACTTAACAACAGCACCATAATAGATATCTGAATTTGTATTTTTAAGACTACGATCTTCAATACCTAAGTTAATACCCATAGATTTAGTTTTAACATCAGAAGCTACTAACTCTTCTTTAGATTGTACGTATGATACTTTACCAAAGTAACGGATATCGCCAGAGTTATGAGCTCCGCCTAAAGTTAAACCTGGAGATGAAGTTAATTTATCTTCATGACCAGCATTGTCTTTAGATGCAGTTGATAAAGCTGCTAAGTGAGCATACATAGAAGAAGCACCGAAAGATTGACCGTATCTTAAGATAACAGTTGTTTCTTTAGTTTTAGATTTTTTGTTATCAATAGTTGAGAAAGCAGCACCAAATGCTTTATCGCCAGTAGCGTATAAAACATCAAATGGATTTTGCTGGCCAAGGTAACCTTTAGTTACGCGAGCCGCAGTAGAGTCATCTTTGTGGCCAGCATATAATAAAATTTTATCGCCGTTAGAAAGAGATTTTAATAAACCGCCTTCAGCATTAGTTCCTGGTGTACCCATCTCTACAGTTAAATATGGATTTAACTGAGTTAGAGTAGATGTGTTAGTGAACACAGTTTGCGTGTCTACTAAGTGATCTGCATATTGTAATGCAGATAAACGTGCTTTAGAAGCGTATGATGTTGAAGCAGCTAAAAGCACTGCAGATAATAAAAGACCTTTTTTCATGTTGTTTTTCCTTCCGTGAATTGGGTGTGCCTACTATTGAAGAAAAATATTGTATCAAAGTCAAAACAACTTATTGTAGAAAGCGGCGCTTCAAAATAAGCAAAATAATAAGTAATTTGTGGTAAATTTAAACAAAAATAGTTTTGAGTGCTTTAAAAAATATTATTTGAAAATAAATTTAAATTCAAAATGTTTTAAATACGTGCAAAATTAAAACACTATCCACCATGTTTAAGGGGGTATTTCGATTTTGAATATAATGGCAAATATTATTTTTGATAGATGTAATTTTTTTTTGACTCGACGTTAAATATGCGACATATCACTGTTCATTACAAAATAACGAGGGGAAAAGTATTTTGAAAAAACTAAATAGGTTTTGTGTGTGGGGCGATTCTATTATCAAATTTTTATTGGTGTTAGGAACTGTAGGGTTATTTTCTTGTGTGCGTTCGAATATTGGTCAGCAACAGTCTATATCTGTAAATACAAGTCAAAAAGATAAATCTCAAATCGTAAACGGCCATGTTGTAGATGATTTAGCTGTCAATCCATATAACTCAGTGGTTGGACTGTATGACACTAAAGAAGGATTTTTGTGTACAGGTACGTTAATTACGTCTTCAACTGTGTTAACAGCGGCTCATTGTATTGAGAAAAAAGGTCGTAATTTAATCGTCATTTTTGGAAAAGACGCTTATGATATTGCAGATCATACTTTTGACCCAGATTATGCAGCACAATTTCGTCGTGCGACTGGTGTACTTGTGCATCCTGATTATGATTACTCAGGACAAAAAGAATATGAAATCAACGATTTAGCATTAGTTTATTTAGAAGGCGAACTTCCTGATGGATTTTCTCCTGCTGAAATGAGTGACTCAGTTCCTGAGATTGGTCAAATAGTCAGCATGGTGGGTTATGGTGTATCACAAGTTGATATGGACCCATTTGATGGTCGTCGTGTGCCAAACATTTACACTTTAATAGAGCAAGGATCGGTTTACTGTTCTGATGAGACATTTGAGCATTGTTTTAAGTTAGATTTTTCTGGTGATGGTATTTTGCGTGCGACTGAAACGCCGGATATTATGAATGTTTTAGAAACGGAATTTGTAGTGAACGAGACAAAGTCAGGAACATGTTCTGGTGATTCTGGCGGCCCAGTTTTTAAAATAAAAGATGGACACTATTTCATAGCAGGTATTACAAGTCGTGGTCCTGTTACTTGTAATATAGATGGAGTTTATACGCGTGTAGACTCATTTTTACCTTGGATTATTGATCATATAAAATAGAGATCAAATTTTAGTCATAAGTGCATTAATCCTGTTAAAACATACGAAAAGCGAGTAATAGTTTTTCGTATGAATGAATCTCAAAGCACTCATTATCAAATTCGTATTAATAAATCTGAAAAATTAAAAGCAAAGCCTCAAACAGAGAGTTTGGGTTTTGGTCAGTATTTTACTGATCATATGTTTGTAGCTCGTTATTCAAAAGATAAAGGGTGGTATGACTTAGCTATTCAGCCTTATCAACCTTTGCAGTTAGATCCAGCAGCAAGTGTTCTTCACTACGGACAAGCCCTTTTTGAGGGAATGAAGGCTTTCAAGCAAGAAAATGGAGATATAGCCTTATTTAGTACTCAATATAATTGGCAGAGAATGGTTTTTGGAGCAGAGCGCTTGTGCATGGTGGCTCCACCGCTAGATTTATTTCAAGAAGCTGTAAGAAAGCTTGTCGATTTAGAGAGGGATTGGATACCTCAAACCAAAGGATCTGCTTTATATATTCGCCCTACGTTGATTGGAACTGAAGGCTTTTTAGGAGTGCGACCTTCAGATGAGTATATCTTTTTTATTATCCTATCTCCGGTGGGAGCTTATTATAAAGACGGGTTAAAGCCTGTTTCAATATGGGTAGAAGAAAAATACTCAAGAGCAGCGCCTGGAGGATTAGGCGCCACTAAGGCAGGCGCAAACTATGCTGGTAGTCTTAAGGCAGCTTCCGAGGCTAAAAAACAAGGTTGTTCGCAAGTTTTATGGTTAGACACTGAAAAAAAATACGTCGAAGAAGTCGGAACAATGAATGTATTTTTTGTTTTTAAGAATGAGATTGCTACTCCAAGCTTAGATGGAACAATTTTAGCTGGTGGCGTACGTCAGTGTATTATTGAAATGTTAAGGCAGTGGGGTTTGCCAATCGTAGAGAGAAAGGTTTCTCTTGAGGAAATTAAATCAGCTGTTCAAAACGGCGACTTGTTGGAAGTATTTGGAACTGGTACAGCAGCAGTCGTGAGCCCTGTGGGTTGTCTTTGTGCTGATCAGTGGACACTACAAATAGGCTCGCAAGCAGGACAAAGGGGAGAACTTACACAAAAAATTTATAAGGAATTGACAGACATTCAATATGGTTTGAAGCTTGATGAGTATAATTGGATTGAAAAAATATAAAAGCTAAAAAACACTGGAGTTTTGTGTGAGTAATGAGTTTATTCTGTTAAAGCCTATTTATGATGAGTCTCTTAAACAAGAGGTGTTGAATCGTTTAAATAAAGAAAGAGGAAATATTTTTTTAAGAAGTAGTCTTAGAGGAAGTATGCCTTTAAAAGTAGGTTCTTACGAAAATGGTAAACTCGTGTGTATATCAGCTGCGCCATTAAATGAAAATGATATTAAATTTTCTGGTTCATATACGATGAGTTTTTCTCTAGGAGAGGAACGTTATATTGCTGAATGTATTCCCGCAGAACAAAATGGTAAGCTTATATTAACTGTTAATGAGCTATTTAATGAACAAAAAAGACAAACAACACGACGTCAAATAGACTCTAAGGCAAATGTTAAATTTAAAATTAATTTTATTAACCAAAAGCCTGCAAATTTAGAGTATGCCGTGTTTGATATGAGTTCTTTAGGGTGTGCTATCATGTACAGTGAGATAGACAATAACTTAAAAGTTGATGATTTAATTGATGCTGATGTTGTTATGCCAGCTATAGCAGATATTCATGTTCAGGGTGTCGTGAAGAATATGCGAGTTTTAGAGAATGAAAAATTAATCGTTGGTGTAGAGTTTCATCATATTAACTACAGTCACGAGGATAAGATTACTCAAGCTATTATGAAATTATAAAAGGTTTTAATAAAATGAATGAAATTATATTGCTTCTTATTTCCATATTTGCGGGGTTTATTGGATCCCTGTTGGGCTTAGGTGGTGGTATTATTATCGTTCCTGTTTTAACCTTATATTTTCAGATTGATATTCACTATGCGATTGCAGCAAGCTTAGTCTCTATTGTTGCAAGTTCCTCTGGTGCTGCTGCAGGGTTTTTAAAAGATCATTTAACAAATTTACGCTTGGCTGTGTTGTTGGAAGTAGGAACTGTAACGGGTGCTATAACAGGATTTGTATTAGTTCATTACATACAATCACATTATTTATTTATATTGTTTGGAGTGTTTTTATTATTTTCTGCGCTTATGATGTTTAGACGTCGAAGTGAGGTTTTGTCTGATGTTAATCATCCGTGGTCTGAAAAGCTAAATTTAACTGCGGGTGCAAATTATAAAATAGATAATGTTCCTCAAGGTTTAGCTATGATGTACGTGGCAGGTGCGTTGTCCGCATTACTAGGAATCGGAAGTGGGATATTGAAAGTGATTGCGATGGATGGAGTTATGAAGTTACCTATTAAGGTGTCCTCGGCTACATCTAATTTTATGATAGGTGTGACGGCCGCGGCTAGCGCAGGAGCTTATTTTTTAAAAGGTAATGTTAGGCCAGAGATTACGGCTCCCGTCGCAATCGGGATAATTATAGGTTCATGGGTTGGCGCTAAGGTTATGGTTAAGATGCCAGCGTCGCTTATTAGAAAAATATTTGTAGTGGTTTTAACGGTTGTTTCTTTACAGATGATAATCAAAGGATTTCGGTAAATATTTATGACATCGCGTAGAGATAAAGTTGTTTATGATTTAGAGATAAGAATATCTCATTTTTTGAGATATGGTGTTGTGTTATCGTTAGTTTTATTAGTTATAGGATGGATAGGATCAAGCCTGAACAGCTCAAAAAGTTTTGCAACATATACAATTTATCAAGAAATTAATTTGTTGGCTTATTTGAAGAACCTTTATGGGGTTCGTGATTATTCGAGTTTAGTTTTATATGCGGGTTTAATGGTTTTAGTTTTGTTGCCATTAATACGCGTACTTTTGACTGGATTATTGTTTGTTCGACAAAAAGAAAAAATCATGTCGATTGTTTCTTTTTTTGTTTTAGCTGTGTTAGTGGCTAGTTTCTTGTTAGGTGTAGATTTATAAATTCTAAAGGGACTAAATTTAAA
>JBKBTW010000232.1:0-2838 GCA_046291245.1 Pseudobdellovibrio sp.
GTAAGTTAGATAAAACAAAACGTGCAGCATTCCAAACTTTGTTCATGAAGTTTCTGTAGCCTTCTAAACGTTGTTCGCTGAATTTAAAATCTTTACCACTGAATAAATGAGCTAAGAAACTGAAACGTAGAGCATCGGCTCCGTATTTTTCAATCATATCAATAGGGTCAACCGAGTTCCCAAGAGATTTAGACATTTTGCGGCCTTGGCTATCACGCACTAAACCATGGATGTACACAGTTCTGAAAGGAACATCTTTTTTAAACTCCACGCCCATCATAATCATACGCGCAACCCAAAAGAAAATAATATCATGTCCCGTGACAAGATAATTTGTCGGGTAAAATGTTTGTTGAGTTTCCATCGAGTGCTGACCTTCATTTGGCCAGCCCATAGTTGAAAATGGCCATAATGCGGAGCTAAACCATGTGTCTAAAACATCTTCTTCTTGAGTTAAGTTTTTACTTCCACAGTACACGCATTGAAAAGGATCTGTTTCTGAAACTGTATGTTTGTCACAATCAGCACAATGCCAAGCCGGTATTCTATGTCCCCACCACAATTGGCGCGAGATGCACCAGTCTTCAATGATATTCATCCAGTGTAAATAAACTTTTGTCCATGATTCTGGTTCAAAACGAATAGTTCCTGATTCAACGACACGTTTAGCAGGAGTAGCTAACTCATCCATTTTCAAAAACCATTGTTCTGAAAGATAAGGCTCAACTACTGCGCCAGAGCGAGAACAGTGTCCGACAGAGTGGACATGGGGTTCTTCTTTAACTAACAAGCCCAAGGTTTTTAAATCTTCACAAACTTTTTTACGTGCTTCAGCCACTTTTAAACCTTTGTAAGGCCCAGCATTTTCATTGAGTTCAGTTTTTTTATTTAAGATATTAATAAACTCTAGTTTGTGAGTTTTCCCGATTTTATAATCATTAAAATCATGTGCAGGCGTAATCTTAACAACACCTGATCCAAAATTTAAATCAACATATGTATCTGCAATGATTTTAATTTTACGATTAATTAAAGGTACTGTAACCGTTTTTCCGATTAAATGTTTGTAGCGCTCATCATCAGGATGTACACACAGTGCTGTGTCTCCCAGCATAGTTTCAGGACGAGTCGTAGCTACAGTGAGAAACTCATTTGTTCCATCAACAGGATAATTGATATGGTACAATGTGCCCTTCACTTGTTTATGCTCAACCTCTAAATCAGAAATAGCCGTTTCTAAAGGACCACTCCAGTTGATCAAGCGCTGGCCTTTATAGATTAAATTTTTATTGTAAAGAGTGACAAACACTTTGCGAACAGCTTTAGATACGCCCTCGTCCAAAGTAAATGTGGCACGATCCCAATCACATGAATCTCCTAGTCTGCGCATTTGTCTGTAAATGCGATCACCGTATTCATTTTTCCATTCCCAAATTTTATCGACAAATTTTTCGCGTCCTAACTCATGACGAGTTCCTCCGCCAGTTTTTTTGAGCTCTTTTTCAACAACAGTTTGAGTTGCAATACCAGCATGGTCTGTTCCAGGTAACCACATGGCATTATAACCACTCATGCGTTTCCAACGAATTAATAAGTCTTGGATGGTGTGATCCAAAGCATGGCCTAAATGTAAAAAGCCTGTGACATTAGGTGGTGGTAAAATAATAGAGAATGGAGGCTTTGTAGATTGATCTTGAGCTTTAAAGTGGCCTGAATTTTCCCACCACTGATAAACTTTAGTTTCCACATCTTGTGGGTTGTAACGATCAGCTAAAAGAGAAGAAGAGGTGTCTGTTTGGATTGATGAATTGTTTTCTGTACTCATAATGAGAGTACTTTAACAGATCTAACCTTTGTCAGTCACCATTTGCTGATAACCGCCATCTATCAAGTAGACGTTTGTATAACCTTTTTTTCCAAGATCTTTGGCTATTTTCTCAGATTGCTTGCCATCAGAGCATAATAAGAGAATTGCGAAATCTAATGGAATTTTCCGTTCTTCAAGCTCTTTCATAAGATTTTGCGGCTCTAACAGCACTTGGTAGGTTTCAACATGCAGTTTGTAAATGGATGTGTACCAATTCGAAATATCCTGCGCAAAATTAAGAAACAAAAAAGGCACGCGATTGTTCACTAAGTTTTCAAATTGGTAAAAACCGATTTTATTTAAAGGCGTAGATTTAAAAAACATAGATCATCCTAAAGAGGTTGTTTTTTGCCCACTCGTTGGGAGTTTAGAGTAAATAGAAATAATCATTACAAAAGCAAGAGCCGTAAATAAACCACCCGCAATGAAAGGCGATGACATCGAGAGTTTTTCAAATAAAAGACCAGCGATCATAGGGCCAAAAACTCGCCCTAATGCTGATAAACTTTGCGTTGTTCCCAAAGCTAAACCCTGCTCCTCAGAAGGAACAAGTAAAGAGACGCTTCCTAAAAATGATGGGTTTGTGAGCCCGTGACCTAAAGATAACAATGTCATTACAACTCCCATCATGGGAATTGTTGAGCTGAAGCCAATACCGATTAAACCACATCCTAAAAGCACTAAACCAATACGCAATACATTGCGCTCCCCAAGTTTGGGAATAAGTCTACGCACCAAGAAGCCTTGTGTGAAAACAATAATGATTCCAATGTAAGCAAATCCAAAGCTCACTTCTTTGATATCCCAATTAAATTTGTCTTTCATGTAAAGTACAAGAGTCGCTTCCATCATCGACATAGAAAGTGTAGCTAATGCAAAAGCTGTAATAAGTGGGGCTACAACAGGCATGTGAAAGTAACGAAACAAGTGCTCGAACTTTTTATGTTTTTGTTCGCTGTTTTTAGCTCGAG
>JBKBTW010000020.1:0-9296 GCA_046291245.1 Pseudobdellovibrio sp.
AAGCAAATACTCCCGCGCTATGTCACTGTAGGTTAAATTAATGTCTGAAGTATGATCTACAATGCGGCGATTAATCTCTTCAGGTACACGTTGATCAAAACATCGATTACCTGCTTCCATGTGAAATACGGGTATCTTACGTCTTTTAGCTGCCAAAATACTGATACAACTGTTCGTATCCCCTAAAACAAGAACTGCTTCTGGCATTTCTTTGGCCATGACTTTATCAGCCTCTTTGATAATGTTTCCAATGGTCTCAGCAGCAGTTTCGCCAGCAGCATTCAAAAAATAATCAGGCTTACGAATCCCCATATCGTTAAAGAAAATTTCGTTAAGCTCATAATCATAATTTTGTCCTGTATGAACCAAAACATGCTCACAATGCTGATCTAATTTAGCTAAAACACGTGATAATCTAATAATCTCAGGACGAGTTCCTAAAATTGTCATGACTTTCATTTTATTCATTATACTTTCCATCCTATAGTATCTGGCTTTTCGCGATCAAATATCTCGTTAGCCCATAACATCACAATCAACTCACAGTCCCCTACATTCGTGATATCATGAGACCAACCCGGTATAGTCTCAACAACTCGAGACTCTTCCGCTGTCACCGTCAATTCAAAAAAATCATTTGTTACAATATGTCTAAATTTATAATGAGCCTTACCTTGTAAAACTAAAAATTTTTCAGTTTTAGTGTGATGATAATGTCCTCCTCTGGTTATCCCCAGACCTGCTGTAAAAAAAGAAAACTGCCCCGCGTCTTTAGTTTTTAAAAACTCAACAAAAACACCACGTGAGTCCGCATGCCTTTGAACAGGATAACTAAAATCCTCTGGCTTCAAAAAACTCAAATATGTCGCATGAAGAGCACGCCACAACCCTTCGCCCACTGGGCATGTGATTAAAGTTTCACGGCTGTTTTTTATGTCTTGGATCATTTTTGCCAATTCACCCACAGTCACTTGATAAATTGGCTGGGCATTCAAAAAACCACTCTCCGGAAGTGATTTATCTAAACTTGTTGTCGATACGCTCTCCGAAGAATGTCTTTCATATTTTTCAAGTAAACCAACAAACTCATTTACAACATCATCAACATAAATAAGATTAACTACAGCGTTTGGGTCATGAATATTTATCGGTAAACCATGGGCCATGTTATAACAGAATGTTGCTACGGCTGAATTATAGTTTGGCTTGCTCCATTTACCAAAAATATTAGCAAGGCGATAAATATAAACTGGATGATTGTTTTTTACATTCATCAAGATATTTTCAGCGTTTAATTTACTTATACCGTAAGGATTATCTAAATCAGCCTGTATAGAGGAGCTGAAAACAATCGGTGTGATTTGTTTTTTAGCTTTTAAAAACTGAGCTATTTTTTGCGTTAAATCAACATTCCCCTCACTGAACTCAGAAACATCCTTAGGCCTATTAACACCCGCTAAATGAAAAATAAAATCTGCATCTTCTACAGCCTTTTGCAAAGTGCTCTCAGAATCTTCGCGTTTATAATCTATAATAGAATATTTCTTAAACTCGTTAAGTCTTATTTTTAAATTCTTCGCTAAAAAACCGTGAGCACCTGTAATTAATATTTTCATATCTATTCCTGAGGAGTGATAAAACGACCTTCCGTCAAAGCCTTGATGAAATCTAATTTAAGTAAAAGTTTTTTCACACCTTCTCTATCTAATTGAGTCGTATTGTGAGAATTATAGTCTTCCGATTGCGATATAGACATCTCACCTTGATCTATGAATTTTGAGTAATTTAAATCTCTTAAATCAGGTGGAATACGATAGTAATCACCTAAGTCGTCAGCCATGGCCATTTCTTCACGGCTAAGAAGTGTTTCATACAGTTTTTCACCATGACGAGTGCCAATGATTTTAATTTCATGTTCAGGTTTTTTAAGTAAATCTCTTAAAGCTTGAGCTAAGACTTCGACCGTTGAGGCTGGAGCTTTTTGAACAAAAATATCACCATTATTTGCATTTTCAAACGCATATAAAACTAAATCGACAGCATCTTCCAACGTCATCATAAAACGTGTCATTGAGGGATCAGTAATTGTAATAGGTCTATCCTCACGAAGCTGATCCACAAACAACGGGATAACAGACCCACGCGAAGCCATGACATTCCCATAACGCGTGCACGCTATCGTCGTTTTTGTATTTACGAGTTCACGTGATTTTGCCACGGCCACTTTTTCCATTAAAGCTTTTGAAATACCCATAGCGTTAATCGGGTAAACGGCTTTATCTGTACTTAAACAAATAACTTTTTGCACACCTGACTGAATCGCAGCTTCAAGAACATTTTCAGTTCCTAAAATATTCGTTTTAACTGCCTCCATCGGATGAAACTCGCACGAAGGCACTTGTTTTAAGGCCGCTGCATGAAAAATATAATCAACACCACGACAAGCTTTAGTCACACTGTTGATGTCTCTGACATCTCCAATATAAAACTTAACTTTATCAGATTTGTATTTTTTGCGTAAATCATCTTGTTTTTTCTCATCACGACTGAAGATTCTGATTTCTTTGATATCTGTTTTTGAAAAACGTGAGAGAACTGCATTTCCAAAAGAGCCTGTACCACCCGTAATAAGCAAGGTTTTACCTGTAAGATGTTTTTTTTCAAACGACATATCATGAACTCCTTATACTCTTTTAAACTTTACCGCAAAGATAACATTGAAACTTTTTGCTCTGGCGTCGGATAGTTAATCAACACAGCCTTGTAGGGCCCTTTAAACACAAAAAAACTTCCTACAGCCACACCAACCAAACCACACTCTGTAATTAAAGCTTTCATGTCTTCCAGAGATCCAGCGCCTCCTAAAAATGTGATTGGTGTTTTGACAACTTGCTTAAGTTGCTTAGCCAGCTGAAGATCAAACCCCTTCATTTGCCCATCTCGATCAATGGAGTTAATGACAATTTCACCAGCGCCCATTTTCTCCATAAGTGCAACTGTTTCGAAAAGATCTTTTTTCGTATTTTTAGTGCCATTATGTGTGTAAATATCATAGTTTTTACTTAAAAATTTAGTTTTAACATCTAAGACTACAACCACACTTTGGCGACCGATTTGATCAGCAATTTCTGTAACAAGCTCTGGACGAGCTAAAGCTGCCGCGCTTAAAGATACTTTTTCCACACCTAAAGAAATGATTTTCTTAGCTTGTGAAGCCTGCGTGATACCACCACCATAACAAAGAGGCATTCTACACTCTGCGGCAAGCAACGAAATTTGTTTATAGTTTGGTTCTTTACCTTTTACCGTCGCATCTATATCAACAACAATAAGTTCATCGGATTGCTTTTCATTAAAGATCCTTACAGCATTAATAGGATCACCCACGTACTTTGCATCTTTAAACTGAGTTGTTTTAACTAAACCGCCATCTTGAATTAATAAACAGGGTATAATTCTTGGTCTTAACACGTCTACAACTCCGCAAAATTCTTTAATAGTTGAGTTCCAAATTGATGGCTTTTTTCAGGATGAAATTGCGCTCCAAAAATATGCCCCTCTGAAACCGTGCACGTGAATCTCTCACCATAATCGACTTCAGCTGCTATATTTTTTTTATTCTCACACTCAAAGTAATAGGAATGCAAAAAATAAAAACGCGATTCACTCTCCATCCCTTTAAAAAGTGGATGACCTACAGCTGGAAATACATCATTCCACCCCATATGAGGCAAAGGAACCGTAAACTTTTCAGCTATTGTTTTTAACGACTTCACTCTTCCTGAAATCCAGCCTAAACCTTCGCAGTCGCCCTCATCACTTTGTTGAGCCAACATCTGCATCCCCACACAAATACCTAAAACAGGAATATTCTGTTTGAACACCATATTGGTCACTGTTTCTCTCATGCCTGATTCTGTAAAGGTTCTCATCGCATGATCAAATGACCCCACTCCTGGTAAAATCAAATGAGTTGCTGAGCTTAAATCTGATTCTGTTTTTGCTACCGATACCGGAATATGCAATCTCCGATACACATTTACAATAGCCTGTATATTCCCTAAACCGTAATCAATGATAGTTGTCATTTAAAGAGCCTTTTTTCTATTCCTAATGCACTTAAGGTTTTCGTTCCTAAACCGATCAAAAATCTTTTATTCTTATAATCCGCTGTTGTTTTATTAGGGCCTTCAAAAATTTTCTGCAATTCATCCACAGTTAAATCTAACTTATGGGCTACATACTCAAACTCGGACTTTAAAAAATCCTCACTTAGCTCAGGCTTAGAAATTCTATTTAACGCCTCTTCTCGTGTCATTTGGCCCGTTAAAACCAAACTTGAAAAATGAGCTCTACGTTTTTCGTATCCGAATTTGCGTGGCATCCAATAATCTTCATAAAAGCGTGTAAAACGTGACTCGTGATGTTTATGCTGAAACTTCTTCCAGCCAAAGCGCGCCTCTAACTCAGCTTCTGCCTCGTGTTTGATATACGGAACTAAATTTAAAGGCCTTACGACTTCCATTCCTAAAAAGTAACGATAAAAAATTTTGTATTCTAAAATATCCACGATCGGAAAAGTTTTTAAAGGTCGTGTCCCAAACTTAGAGTGAATATCCATAATCAAGGTTTTATCTATGCCAGGATATGCACCCCACTGTTCGGGTTCTTTGCAACACTCTGTCGAATAATTACCACCTGTGATCACATATTTAATTTTATTCTTACGAGCGAATTTATATAAAGATGAAAAAAACGCCGTATCTTGTGGAATATCTTGATCTGGAGTTTGGGACTTGAAAAACGCAACCTGCAAATCTTTCATTTCTTCCCAATTTATAACTTCGGTGTAAAGATCCAAGCCTAAACCATCTACAAGCTTTTCGATATTTCCTACAGCCTGATCAGTATTCCAACCAGCATCAACGTGAAACAAAAGAGGGCGCAGTCCCATTTTTTCTTTGGCAACATAACTTACATAAGAGCTATCTAAACCGCCGCTTAAACCAATAATGCAGTCGAAATCACGACCCTTACCGTCTTTTTTAATTTTTTCAGCTATTTTTTCTAACTCGAGCTCACCAGCTTTACCAGTGTCCCAACTAGGCTTAATGACAGACTCATAATTATTACAGTAATCACAACGACCTCTTTCATCGAAAGATATCGTTGAGTCACTCGTATCCATAATACAATGTGAACAAATTTGATAATCTCTTTTATGCATACTCAACATACTCCACAGGTAAAAACCTTAGCATTTGAAAAGAGTCAAATCTAGTTGAAATTTTACCCTAAATTCTTCTGTTACAGACCATCACACTTTTGATGGGTCATCCGAGCCGAAAACTTCAGATTTGATTCTAAATCTGAGCGAAATGAATATAAATATGCAATCTTATCAAGCATTGAAATATCTTGCAAATTGCTGTTAAGACTGATTCCATAAACGCACTGTGGTGGTGCGTCTAAAAGGATGTATTTACTTCGATACTGGGGAGTTCTCTCTACGCCTTGCGAAGAGGGAAACAGTTCAAGTCTTTTTTCACCAAAAGCACGATATAAATAATAATTCATCTCGTAATGAGTTAAAGGATAATAAAAGTAGTTCACATTATCAATAGCCACATACCCAACTTTAAAAGCGTCTTTGTTTTGCCCAAACGCCTTAATTATCGAATCTTGATAAACAAAGTCAGTCGCTCGCTGTTTATAACCATAAGCCGTGTAAATCGCATTCAGCAGAAGAGCTAAACCTAAACTGAAATTCAATGCTCTTTTCCATAAAATGGAAACATTAGATTTTTTAATAACGCTCAATAAAAATATAAAAATTAATGCTATAATAACAGAACTGTTAATCGTAAAACGGTAATTCCAACTGCCTATGTCTACAAATTGCCGAATCTGAAAAGTTTTTCCCACAACAATATAAGGAAACTGACTTATCATCGCTAAAAACCAAAAAATAAGTATAGGCTTCACAGTATGCCTAGCCTTAAACATCAAAAGTGCTGATACTACCAACAAAGTAGGATAAGCCGTAGCAAAAAAATCTAAATAATGTACATACAACTTAGAGTTAAAAATATTTCCTAAACTGATCTCATTGTATCCCTTGTAGAGACCATAAGGAGGAAAACTCACTTTAAAAATCAAATACCAGCAAGCTAATAAAAAAAGAATAAGAGCATCTTTTTTTAAGTGCTTTCGATCTCCAAAAATATAAGCTAACACAATCAAAGCAAAAAGCAGGCACGGATTTGAGTTGTGCTGAAAGGATAAAGCTATCAATAAAATGGCTAAAGGAACTTTAACTCCCTCTAAATACAAACGCGTGCCAAACAAACATAGGTAAATAAATAACGCTAACTGTATAAAAGCCAAAGAGGACACATACAACGTAGATACGGGTATTAAAAAAAAGAAAAGAACTCCAAATAAAGAAGAGTGTTTATCAAATTTATACGTTCCTGTTGCGAGACGATAAATCTCATAACCACTCAATCCGACTAAAGCTGCAATGATAAAATTATTCGTAAACTGAAAATTTAAACCTAAAGCCAAACAAAATTCATAAATTATTTCATAAAGCCAGCGAACCAACGGCCAACCACTCTCATCAAACCAAGTCGAAAAAATAAGTTTGTCTTTACTGTGCCATGCATAACTGATAATCGTTCCATCCCAAAGAGCATCCCTAGCCATAAACACTGGAAAATAAATAATCAAAAAAACAAAGGCTACGAGCCAAGATAAAACTTTTATCGATATGAATGGCTTGTTTTGATGAGTGTGTGAGTGAACTTCTCTATGAGCTTTTAAACGTGTCTTTTTTCTCATGATAACCTTTTGGCATTTGCAAGCATCTCAGGAGTGTCAATAGCGATAAGTTTTCCATCCGCGACAATAGCATTCAACCTAATTCCATCTTGAATGAGGGAAGGAATGATATGCTGCCCAAAGTCTGAAAATCCTATAGGGATTTTTTTTAAAATTTGAGGCTGCACAAAGTAAACACCTGCATTGACCCAACCTCCGTTGAGTGTATCTGGAGATTTTTCAGCAAAACGAATAATTTTTTTATCTTCACCAAAATAAGCTAAACCTGATTGCCGGACATCACCTTCTTTGAAGTAAACCACAATCGACATTTCAGCGCCGCTTTGCTCATGTGATCGTATTTGTGCCGCTAAATCATAGTTCGACCAATTGTCTCCATACAAAACCACAAAAGGCTGCTCATTTAAATCTGCTTCAAAATTTTTGACTGCACCCGATGTTCCTAAAAGTTCATCTTCAATCCTGTAATGCACGCGCACACCAAATTGCGATCCATCTCCAATCAAAGACATAAACTTCTCAGGCAGATGATGTAAATTAATGTAAATATCTTCAATTCCTGAGCGCACACAATTTTTAATGGTGTGAAAAATAACGGGCTCACCTAAGACTTCCATTAACGGTTTAGGTGTTTTAAGAGATTCAGCTCCTAATCGAGTTCCTTTGCCGGCTGCTAAGATAACTGCTTTTTTGATACTCATCGCTCAGTTTTCCTTTTTATGTTTTCAATCAATAGAGGCACTCTTTGACGAACATTGATTTCAGGCTCCCAGCCGAATTCGTTTCGAGCACGTGTATTACTTGAAATAAATCCTGTATCTCCACTGCCTTGAAAATTTATTTTCATATCAGGAGATACAAGCTGAGCAAACTCTAGAATAGATATTGCATTCAACAACCCACCGCCCGCATTAACTTTGTACCCCCATTTATGAGTCTCGAACATTTTTAAAATAAGACGTCCTAAATCATACACATGCAAAGGGTCACGAACTTGTTTTCCATCTCCGCTCAACGTTACAGCTTCATCATTTAAATATTTCTGAATAAATGCACTCATCCAGTTGCCACGACGATGGTAAAAATCTGTATACCCTGAGGACAATCTTATCGCATTAGCATGAGAGTATTCGGATAAGGCAAACTCTCCCATAAGTTTTGTCATAGCATACAATGTTGAAGGATTAAATAATTGATGATCTTCTATTAACCGATTTGGCATCAGCTTAGACCCTTCATCTGTTAAATCATGAGGTGCATAAACACTTCCATAAATATCTTTGGTCGAAATATGAATCAAAGGAATTTGTGTTGTTTTTAGTTCTGCAACTAAATGGCGAACACCTAAGAAATTAACCTTTTCATCCAATCCACCAGCTTGATAAGTTGATACAGCACGCCCCATCGCGGCGGCGGCGTTAACAACGAGATCAATCTTTTCGCGGATCAAATCAGAATTTTTAAGATTAAGAATGTCTTGCTTTCTCGACCATCCAACGACATGATGCCCACGCTCTTCAAAATATTTTTGAAGACCAACACCCACATAGCCTTCATTCCCTGTGAGTAAAATTCTCAAAATTTCTCCTTAAACTTTCCCTAACTGTTGGGATAGTTTTTCTGCAGTCGAAACAGATGTTATGATCTTAGCTGAAAAAATAGACCAACACCGAGAGCTATGTGACACAATTTCCGAAATCCTCGCATCGTCTCCTGCTCTTTTTGCATCGACAACTCGATCAATAAAAAAAGATTTCTGATATTCAGCTTTTTTTAAAATTGGAACAATTTCGGAAGAAGCTTCCAATGTTTTTTTCCAATTGGATGTCAGGGCCAATGATCTATTGAGCAATGGTCTCGTTTGAAAAGATATCTCACGTGACAATTGGGATTCTATGACATGAGCAAAAATAACAAATCCCGTATCACCATAGGGCAAAAATGAAGGATACTCTCCATCCATAATCGTGACACCCGTAGCTCGTTGAGTGGGGATTTTAAGTAAGCATAACTCTTGCAAGTTAAACTGAAACTCTCGCTTTTCAAAACCTAGCCATTCACAGAACTGATTGTACCTTGCATAGGTCGCATTAATAACATGGTCAAATTTTTCAAGTGTTTCTACTTTACCTGAATTCATAAACTTGACTGAAACATTGTCAGAATTTTCACTCACATGAGTGACTTCGTGATTTTGCAAAACAGTGATATTGGAGTGCTTAAGATTATGTAAACATAAACTTCGTAGTTTTTGAAGATTATAGATCGGCTCTCCAACTTTAAGACCCATAACGATATGATCTGGATTCACGATCTCTGGATCAGGCATTTGTTGAACAAACGGCAAATTCATTTCTTTGCAAAACCTTATATAGTCATCTGCACTTACGCGTGCGTTACGACCAACACAATAAAAATTATCAAAATCAGTGATGAGAGCCTCACCATAGACA
>JBKBTW010000020.1:9306-22835 GCA_046291245.1 Pseudobdellovibrio sp.
AGCTGAGCTGTTTGAACAATTCGAGGGTAATGAAATCCAAAATGATGTCTATTGTGGTTAAACAAACTTGCACCACCAAAAAGTTCAGATTCTTTTTCAAATAAAGTGACTTTGAATCCCTCTTTCGCCAAAATATAGGCCGCAGTTGCTCCAAAGATACCGCCACCTATAATTGCCACTTTTGTTTTAATAGATTTATTTTCGATCATACTTGTTAACTTGAGTACACAACAGAGCAACCCATATTGTCAAAACGCCAATCCATCTCAATCAAGTTTAAAGAACTCATTTGTTGTCGAAAGGCTAACTGCTTTTCTGGCTGAACATAAAATAACCAGTAACCACCGCCACCTGCACCCATAAGCTTTCCGCCCAATGCCCCAGCAGATAATGCCTTTTCATAAGTGATATCCATATCAGAAGAACTCATCTTTTCCGAAATTTCTTTTTTAGCTAACCAATGATCATGCATTAAATAACCTAACTGATCCACGTCTTCTGCTAATAAAGCATCCCGTGTGGAAAATCCGATCTCTTGAATCTTCTTCATAGCTTTTAACTTTTTATCCTCACCCAATTTAATTCCAGAACTTTGTTCACTCAGAATTTCATTGGCATCACGACGCACACCACTGAAATAAATAAGAAGATTATTTTCCAAGCGTCTGTATGTCCCATCACTTAAAGGAAGACGCTCTACATTAACATTACCTTGACGATCTAACGTCATTCCAATTATGCCGCCATAAGCTGCTATATACTGGTCTTGTTTACCTGATGAACGCTTAAGCTCTTTCATCTCAATATCACATGCGGCCTCAGCTACATCTTTACGATTAAGCTCAATTTGAAAAAGAGAATTGAGCAAAGTTAAGGAACCCACTAAAAAAGAACCTGATGACCCTAACCCTGTACTTCCAGGAACTTCAGATACCGAGTGAATCTCAATACCTTTTTTCAAATTGTAACGAGCAAGGCAACGCTCTAATAGCTCATGCTTAACTTGATCTGGAGTATCACATATTTCAGTCTTCGAATAACTGAGCCAAATTTTACGATCGAAAGGACGTTCCGCGCCTGTAAGGTAAATATATTTATTGATTGCAGCACTGATTAAAAAACCACCATGATGATTGTACCACGCAGGAAGGTCAGTGCCACCGCCTCCTAATGTCAGACGTACGGGTGCTCTTACAATTTTCATTTATCCTCCATTAGCACGAACTGCACTTGTCGATTTCGTTTGCGATTCAATTCTTGATTTCAAAAGAGGCCATATTAGGCACAGTAAAAAACCACCTCTGACTGGATTCACGCGATACAAGTTTTTTCTACTTTCCGCATATGTCTGAACCCAAAGAGAAAGTAAAGCCACAGATGACTCTAGCACTTTAACTAAAGTTTTTCCTTGGGGAACAAGTCTCGAATCAGGATCATGCTTGTATTTAACAGGAATTTCTAAAATCGAATACCCAAAACCGTAAGCCTTAATCATAAACTCTGAGCTTTTTAAACCATCATCAGGCAGACGTAACTGCGGCAATATATGCGACAAAGCATGACCACGGTAAATTTTAAACCCTATTTGGGGATCATTAAAATTACAGCGAAATAAAATTTTAAAAAGAAGAGAGTAAAAAGAAGAAATTATTTTACGTAAATCAGACTTACCTTCAACTTCACTTCCACTGGATAAACGCGAACCAATAACGACATCGTAATTTTGAATATCTCGCGCAAATTTATCCAAAATCTCAGGGTGCACAGGCAAATCAGCTTCAATTGTAACACGCAAATCTGTTTCAGCTTTAATTAAGCCGCTGATAATGGCATTCATATACCCCACATGCGGCTCACAAACGAGTTTTATATTTGCATTGCGAGCTGCATAGTCTTTGACTATCTCAACTGTTCTATCTCGACTACCATCGTCAACTACAATAATCCGCACATCAAAATTAGATTTTTGATGCCAAACTAAAAGAGCGTCCAAAGTCGGAGGCAATCGTTGCTCCTCATTGTAAGCAGGGATAACTATAGTGAGTGGTGTGCGAATATTTTTCATTGACTCCGCAATCGTAGTAGATACAGAATACCAGAGTCAACAAGGAATTATCTATTATGTTTCCAAATTCTCTTATCATACTTGATCGTGACGGCGTTCTCAATCACATGGTTGTGAATCCTGAGCATGGCATTGTAGATAGTCCTCTACATTCTGACCAAGTGCAAGTTGATCTTAAGACTGCTCAAGCTTTATGTGATTTAAAAAAAATGGGTTTTGAGTTGGCTGTAGCGACTAATCAACCAGCTGCTGCAAAAGGCAAAACAACTTTCGAAAACTTAAAAGCTGTTCACTCTAAAGTTCTCGAGCTTTTGAATGCAACAGATTTTTTGCAGAACAGATCTTACATCTGCTGGCACAAAAAAGAAGATAACTGCGAATGTCGAAAACCTAAAGCAGGCTTATTGCTAAAAGCTTTAACAGAAGCTCACGCAGATCCTTCAAAATCTTGGATGATAGGAGATGGCGTAACTGATCTCGTAGCAGGCAAATTGGCGGGCGTAAAAACTGCGTTTATCGGTCCTCGTAAAACAGATGTTTGTAAGATTTTTCAAGAGCACAATGTTGAGCCAGATCTATGGTGTTCAGATTTATCTGATTTTACAAAACAAATAGCTAATAAAAATTAAGTAAGGAGTAAAATGTCACAAGTAAAAACATTTAAAACAAAAATATTTTTTGATGGTGCAGATCTTGAGAAAATGAAATCATCTTTAAAAAATCCATTAGTCAAAGGCGTCACTACAAATCCAACGCTTATGAAAAAAGCAGGAGTGAAGAACTACAAAGAATTTGCTCAAATGATGTTAAATGCCGTGGGCGATTTGCCGGTTTCTTTTGAAGTTTTCTCTGATGAGCTTGTAGATATGCAAAAACAAGCCGAAACCATCGCGAGTTGGGGTAAAAATATTTACGTTAAAATTCCTGTGACAAACACCAAAGGACAATCAACTGCTCCTATCATCAAGGCTTTGACTCAACAAAATATCAAACTTAATGTGACAGCTATTTTAACTTTACAACAAGTTAAAGAAGTTTGCGAAGCTCTCAAAGGAGGCGCACCTTCAATCGTCTCTGTTTTTGCTGGGAGAATTGCCGATACAGGCTTGAATCCTACACCTATTATGAAGGAATCATTAGCCATCTGTAGAGCGACTGGGCCTCAAGTTGAACTTCTTTGGGCGAGCCCAAGACAAATTTTAAATCTTGTGGATGCTGATCAAGTTGGCTGTGATATTATTACTATGACTCCGGATTTAATTAATAAGATCTCTGTTCTTGGCAAAGACTTGCAAGAGCTTAGCTTAGATACAGTTAAAATGTTTTATAACGATGCAAAATTAGCCGAGTTAAGCCTATGAGTTTCACACACACATTTTTTGAACAAGTTAATGAATGCATCAGTAAAATATCTGTAGAAGAAACAGAAAAACTTGCTTTAGGTTTAGGAAAAGCTCGAGACGAAGGCGGAAGACTTTTCATCTTAGGTTTAGGTGGATCTGCAGGTCATGCCACTCATGCTGTAAATGATTTTCGCAAACTTTGTAATTTTGAATCTTACACTCCAACTGATAATGTCTCGGAACTAACTGCCAGAATCAATGATGATGGCTGGGACAGTTGCTTGGCCAACTGGCTTAAAGGTTCTAGAATCAACTCTAAAGACGCGATTTTGGTTTTTTCAGTCGGTGGCGGAAACAAAGAAAAAAATGTTTCCGTTTGCTTGATCAACGCCATAGATGCAGCTTTAGAAGTTAATGCTAAAGTTTTTGGAATCGTGGGGCGCGATGGTGGATACACAGCTAAGGTTTCACAAGCCGCAGTTGTTATCCCTACGGTAAATGAATCCATGGTTACACCCATCACAGAGGGCCTTTGCGCCGTTGTATGGCATGCTTTGGTATCACACCCTGCTCTTAAGAAAAATGCGACGAAATGGTAATCTAATTATGAGAGAGGTTTGATATGACCAAAAATATCAAACCTCTTACTTTCTAAATCTTGAAATTAAAATATTGATTTAAATTCGTACTTACTAAAATGATTTTTCAACAAGGAATTTAACTTGCGTTAAAACCTCTACACTAAAATCTTTAACTTGTTCCGGAGATAAACCTATCGCATGGACTAATGCTGGAACGCCCATATTGTCATACTCCGCAACCAAAGTTGAGGCGTACGATATTAAAAGATCAACCCGAGGAAAAGTGGTCTTATCTTTTACAATATCCCATTGACCTTCGTGAATACTGTCACTTTCTGATGCCTGTGGATGCGGTTTGTAATAAATTTTAACTTTATCGCCAAACTTCTGCTGAATTTCTTTTAGCAAAAATAAATGCAAAGTCTCGCAGAAAGGATGACCAACAAATAAAATTTTAACTCCTTTTGCCTCTGCAAAATCCGTTAATTGAATCGTTGGTTTGAAGTAGGAAATTTTTATCTCTTTACCCTGAGAAGAGCTCAAAATATATTGAGTAAAACATAACGCCGATGGCTCGTCGTACACGAATAAATTATCCACCGAATTCAAACGATTAAGGTTTTTATACTCAAAATCTTCATGATTTCCGCCAGTTTTACTGCCCGCATGACTGTGTAAGCTTGCTGCCAAAGTTCCATGCTGAATCACTGTAAATGACGTAGTCTGAGGAAATGTATTTTTCTTTTCACAAACCAAAGCATCAGCCAAAATAGCCCATCGATCAAAGTGCTCTGTCATGATAAAGTGGCCACTTTGAATTTTGTTTAAAACAGAATATGCTAAAAACCAACGGTAAGATGTGTAATTTTGTAAATTCCACCTAAAGCAAAAAAAAGATCTATATGAATATAAAAAAGATTTTATCGATTTACGAAATGCAAATCGGTAATCCGAAGCTTCAGCTAAACTCAACAGGTCTATAAAAGGCTTTTTAGTGTCGATTTCCACCACATCAACCCAAGGCATATAAACCCATGACTCTGGCTTATAACCAAGAGTTTTTTCACCTGCTAACTCATAAGCACGTGCTGACAGAACCAAAACATATTCTTTTTTAGAATTAAGTGCCTCTACATTTTTTTGAATGTCTTCATGTTCATATTTTTTTGCAATTTTTTTCCATTTACAAAACTCATAAAAATTATAAATAAATGCGCCACCTAAATTCCATAAAATCCAAATAAATACAGATGCGAGTCGAACAGCAAAAGTGTATTTTTCAACTCTTTTTACCCATTTTGAAGGACGCGGCAATGCTCCTAAAAATGATGGCTTGTAATTTAAGAGTTCATAGGACTTAAGATCAATCGCTATTTCATTTTCTAGAGCTAAGTAATACGCGGCGATAGAGGTTTCTTTAATTCGTCTGCTTTTCACGACAAAAAGCCTTTTTCTCTTTGATAAAACTCTGAAGAGAAAGAAAACTTCCTCAAGATAACGTATAAAATTAAAATAAATGGATACATGTAAAAATCGATATGATTAATCAAACTTCCTCGCAAATGAGAGATCATTGTAATGGTCATTAAAAAAGAGACACCCCATTGCCCAAGATTGTTTTTCTTAATTGCCCTTCCGTAAAAATAACCTAAAATCCAAAGATAGAAAAAAACTAAAGGTAAACCAAAGTAAAACTTAAAATTTAAGTACATATCTGTTTCAACAGGCCACTGTTCAGTCGCCCTAATCTTCCAAGCTTCAGGATAGTATATATCTGTTAAATAGTGATTCATATCATAATACAGATCTGGACGACTCAACCCAATTGGTGTTTTGAATTTTTCAAAAGGTAAAAAAAATGTTTTTAAAAAACTAGGCTCAAAATCCCTTACCGAAACAGCTAAATTTTCTAGAGTACTGAAATAATTTAGTGAGGATTTAGCCACTGTCGCAAAATCTACATGCTGGCTTCTCGAGTACAACCCCACCAAAAATACAACAACCAACAAACCGTAGAGCAACATTGAGCGAAAACTTTTTAATCGCATCTCCCTTAGCCAAGGCAAACACGCCAATATAATCAAAAGAGAAATTTGCATTTTACTCCCATGAACTGGACATGTAAGAAAAACCCAAACAAAGAAAAGATAAAGATACAAAATACGACGTTGATTATAGGCAAAATATCCAGAAAGTAACGCCAGTAAAATAGAAGAAAAATGGCTTAAAACCACATAAACTCCAGAGCCTGCCCTATTTAAAAAAGCATCTCCCTGATTTTCAATCCATTTAGTTACCCCCCCGCTGCTGTAAATAATCATGAAAACCAGAACTGTAGATGTCACATATAAAAAAGAAATGACATACTTCAAGTTATCTACTTTATAAGAGAAATGCTGTGGATTCTCATCCTTTGCGCATAATTTCAAATCTGCACACTTTTGTCCAGACTTAGCCCCAAGGCGTATCGCTAAAATCCCCAAACCGAATACCGTATAAACCATAGCAACAGACAAAGAGTACTCAGCCAGAAATAATTTATCTTGATAGCGACCAGCATACAAAGGAGCAACGACATACCATAAACCATAATAAGCATAAAAAATACTTAAGGGAGAAAAAGCACGCTTTGCTGGATAAAGGATAAAGTGCACTAGAAAAAAAACAACAAATACATAAAAGGTAGGACCTGATGTAAAATAAGTGCCCCACACACCTAATAGACCTAATATGTAGACAATTAAATTCATCATTTCTTATCAAACCTTTGTTTTACGCTTTAAATAAGAGTCTATTGCACACATAAACTTAAATGGTTATCATCATCTAAATGATTAAATTAGCCAATATACTTCTGCGAGGACTTACGCTCAGCAGTAAATTTTTACTTGTGTTCTATCTTGCTAAATTTTTAGAGCCCTCAGAACTTGGATTGTATGGCTTGATTTCAGCAACGATTGGCTATGCTCTTTATGTATTAGGCTTAGAGTTTTATACATTTTCTACGCGTGAGTTCATTAAAACACCTGCAACTGAATGGGGAAACTACCTCAAAGCTCAAATTTACCTTACACTTATTATTTACATCGTTTTTTTACCAGCCTTGAGTTTGATTTTCACGTTTAAAGTTTTACCTTTAAGCTACTTAGGATGGTTTTACTTACTACTCATCTTTGAACACTTAACTCAAGAACTTAACAGAATCTTTATAGCCATATCTAAACCTTTTTTAGCGAGTGTTATTTTGTTCATTCGATCTGCACTTTGGATTCTTTTTGTGATACCCTTTATGTACAAATTTGAATCTACAAGAGATCTTAATCATGTTTTCCTCTTCTGGGCAGGAGGAGGAATCATGGCCTTCACATTCTCTGCACTTATTTTAAGTCGTCGAAAACTCGGAGGATGGGAGAAACCTGTCGATTGGGTTTGGATAAAAAAAGGACTTAAAGTCGCTCTTCCCTTTTTGATTTCGGCCTTGGCTATACGAGGTATTTTTACTCTCGATCGTTATTTTTTAGATAACTACATGAGTTTACATGCTGTCGCGGCTTATGTTCTTTTCGTAAGCATGGCGAATGCTATGATCTCTTTCTTAGATTCAGGCGTATTTGTTTTTCTTTATCCTGAACTTATCAGCGCTCATGCTAATGGCCACAAACAACTCTTCAACCAAATCATGAAAAAACTCACTCTTCAAGTTGTGTTAACAACAGCATCTTTTAGTTTTTTGGCAGGCTTTGGTGTTAACATTGTTCTCCAACTACTTAATCGACCAGAGTACCTTGATCAAAGTTGGCAGTTCAAATGGATCATGATGGCCATGTCTTGCTACAGCATAGGATTAGTTCCTCAGTATGGCTTGTATGCTTTAGGTCGAGATAAAGAAATTATTTACGGACACTTTATGAGCTTTATAGTGTTTATCATCACGACAATCCTAATCGCTCAATTCAATCCACTTTGGTCTGTTATCATTGGCTTGATCGTCTCATTAGGCTTAGGTGCTTTTTGGAACTATTGGTTTTATCAAAAATATATTTCTAAAGTCTCACCAAACAGTTAAACCGCCATCAACCATAATATTTTGACCCGTAACATACGAAGAGGCATCAGAGGCAAGAAACACCAAAGCCCCGATCATCTCATCAGCTTGGGCCATTCGATTTAAAGGAACCCTAGCTGAATACTTAGATTTAAAAGTTTCATTTTGTCCAGACTCAACTCCACCTGGCGTTAACACATTGACTCTTATTCCTTGTGCACCCCAATAAGCAGCCAAATAATTCGCTAAGCCTATGACAGCGGCTTTAGATGCAGAGTAAACCGCCGGACTGCTGATCTGACGATCTAAATAACGAGAGCCCTCATAAATTCTTTGATCCGGAGCTACAACTCCATAAATCGAGGCTGTTTTAATGATACTGCCTTTAATACCTTTTTCGATCATATGTTGGCCAACATGCTTAGCCATGATGAACATGCCGTCTATGTTAACACTCATAATATCACGCCATGTTTGAAGTTTGAAATTTTCAAAGCTGTCAAAAAAATCATCTAAAGACTGACCTTTTGATGCGGCATTATTATGAAGAACATGAATCTCTTTAAAGTCATTTACAATTAAAGCTAATGTCGATTTAACTTTGTCCTCATGAGTAATGTCACACTCATAACCTTTAATTTTTAAAGAAGGATATTTTTGCATTAATTCTAACGCTTGCTTATCCAAAAGTTTTTGATCTTGATCGATCATAGCCAAATGGGCTCCAGCCGAAACCAAACCTTCACAAAATTTAGCTCCAAGTATGCCTGTTGCTCCGGTAATTAAAATATTTTTTCCTTTTAAGCTAAATCTATCCATTTATCTTTTTCTCCATTAAATAAGAGACAATTTCAAAATCAAAAGGACTGTCTATGTCGATTGACCTGTTTTCTGGCATTTCATAAATCATCGTCTTGTCCTGAATGATTTTTTGCGAACTTAAAAGCTCTTCCCGACGCCAAATATATATAGAAGCATTCATATCGTAACATATAGGAGCATCTTGCCTACGAAGAATAGGCTTTTCTGACTTACCCGCAAGCTCAACATAACCTGCCGTGTTCAATTGCACTAAATTAAAATAAGGTGATCTTCGCGAAAGCATGCCTGTAATAAGGTTTTTAGCGTCTTTGTTGTTTTCATAAAGCTCAACACTATTTTGAATATCACTCACATCCCTTAATGGCGAAGTACAATCTAAATCCACGAGAAGCTCAAATTTATATCCTAATTGTTTTTCTGACTCTAAAAAACAATGTTGAATAACCGGAAGCTTCGCCGCCGTATCCGTTGCTAAACTCTCCGGACGTTTAATGAGGATATGAGCTCCATATTGTTTAGAAACATTCAAAATCTCATCAGAGTCAGAGCTTACGCTCACGGCTGAAAACAAACCTGAAGCTATCGCTTGCTCAATACTGTGAGCTATCAAAGGCTTACCCGCAATCAAACGAATATTTTTATTTTCAACACCTTTAGAGCCACCTCGCGCGCATATTGAACAAAGTCTTTTCATATATTCACCCATTGCAGTTTCTGACTAGAGAGCATAGCCGCACTCATCATCTTCATGATATGGACGGCCTCATCATAACTTGTTAAAGATGCTCCAGAGTTATGAATGATGTCATAACTCATTTGCAAATAACTATCTGCTGCATCTTGATCCAAGCTGATTTCATGTTCATTTTTATAAGCTTTTTTAGCTATGAAATCTATTTTATAAGTCGCTTCTGTTGTTGTGACAGTTAAGTATCTTTGCACTCTGCGATCCGTGTAGTTCAATTGCAAATCAACTACAGGACAATTTTCATGTTTAATAATGAGAGCACACGTATCAATTGAGTTGATTTCCAAATCACTCCACTGTCCGTTTAAACTGAATAAACCTTTTGCCTTACCGAACAACCAACAGCAAAAATCCAACTCATGGCTTAAATCCAATAAAACCCCACCACCTTTACTCGCATCCGCTGAGTACGAAGTTCTATAGTCTGTGTTTTTTCTCCAAGTGGGCAAATACTGCCCCACATAGGCCTGAGAGCTGATGATCTTTTGATGAGACAATTCTTTTTTCAAATACTGTAAAAATGAAGTGAATCTTAAATTATAGGACACTTTAATATTTAAATGTTTAAACTTTTCATATTGAGTGAAGTTCAAATCAAAAATTGGCTTTTCAATAATGATTAAACCTGAATACTGTCGTTCATCAAGTTGTTGTAAAACTTCAGCATGAAGATAAGTCTCATTACAAATAAACACAATATCAGGGGAATAAGATGTGACAGCTTCGCTGACACTTGAATAAAGATTAGCCTCTACATCTAACTTTCTGCGAGAAACAAGAGCGACGTCACAGCCCATATCAAAGAAATTTTTAAAGTGCCTTTGTCCTATAGAGCCATACCCTGCAATTAAAATTTTTTTCATTAAAAAACCTTTTTAAAGTCTAGCTGAGCTTGATCAAAATCATCACGCTGGCCGACGTCCATCCAATACTCATGTATAGGAAAAACTCCAGACGCCATATTTTCAACAGTTGTTAACTTATTAAATAAACTTGGCATATCAAAATAAACATTTTCAGGAATTTGCTTAAGAACTTCCTTATTTAAAATGTATATGCCTGCACTGATAAAAAATGACTGCAAAGGTTTTTCGACAACAGATTTTATTCTGTACTCATCAACATTCACAACACCAAATGGAACTTGAAAATCATACTTCCTAACACACATCGAGGCAACATACTTATTTTTAATATGGTTTGATAAAAATTCACTAAAATCTACTTTTGTTATAACATCCCCATTCATAACTAAAATAGGTTCTTCATTTTTCGCTTGAAATAGACTTAAAGCACCAGCTGTACCTAAGCGATCTTTTTCTCTCAAATAGTGAATATTTACACCGAACTCACTACCATCTTTAAAGTAGTTTTCAATAACTTCTGCTTTATAGTTTACAGCAAGATAAAAATCTTTAAATCCATGTTCTTTTAAGTTGCTGATAACTACTTCCAAAATTGGTTTATTACCAATTTTTAACATCGGCTTTGGACAATCTGCAGTTAATTCACCTAAACGAGTGCCTAATCCACCCGCCATCAAAACCACAGAGTTTAATTTTATTTTTTGGTTTTGGACATCGCTTGACAGAATAATATCTACAACCACTTTATTTAAATCAGTTATAGGTATTTGTGAAATCTTTTTAGATATCATTGCCTTCTCTATCACTTCAATAGATGTGCCTTTCTCAAAATAAGTAGGCATCTTATTCATAATCAAATGTATTGGGTCATTTACAGATATATTTTTTATAAGACCACGGCGAATATCCCCATCCGTTACAGTTCCTAATAATACTCCATCAGGATTTACAACTAATGCAATTTTTTGAGGATAGTTTTCAATAATTTTCATAGCGTTTAAAATTGCATTATCTTGTAGAATGGATAAATCTTTAATAATTTTTATCATAAAAAATCTTTCTCAAAAATTTTAATTGATCAATATTTTTATCAACTAGAGTTTTAATCTTTTCAGCAGAATGACCATCTCCATAAGGAGATTCAAAAATCTGACCTTGTTCTTTCATGGCTGTAACTAAATTTAAACCCTCGCTGATAGCATCCACATTTAAAGGCACATCAATAACGGAAGTCCCTCTAAGACGCCCTTTTTGTCTGTCACCAACATTTAATGTCGGAATATTCAAGGCCGGAGCTTCAATCAATCCACTTGAAGAATTACCAACGACAGCTGTTGCATAACTCATAGCACTTAAATAACGTTTGTAACCCAGACTTTCAAACCCTTTACAACAGCTAGAATTATTATGAATAAAGTCATTTATTTTTTTAAATATAGACTGATTGCCTGAATCCGCATTAGGCATTGTAAAAATAAATAAGCTCTCTTTTTCTTGGGCGAGAATAAACTTTTCAAGACCTTTCAAAAATATATCTATTTGATCCTCAACAGATATCTGTGAAAGAGTTTCTGGATGAAAAGTGACGAGATAAGTTCTCTCTTTAAATGCAATCTGCAACTGCTGTTCGAGCTCTTGTTTATTTAGTTTTTGCAGATTCACAATATTATCTATACCTACGGCACCAACATTAAAAACAAGTTTTGGATCTTCACCTAACTGTTCAACTCTTTTTTTATGCTCTTCCGCTGAGGCAAAATGAATTTTAGCGAGCTTAGTGATACAATGCCTCATCGCATCGTCTATAGCTCCTTCAGTCACCTCACCTCCATGCAAATGTGCAAGTGGTACACGCATCAATTGGCTAGCCAAAGCAAAGCTCAAAGCCTCAGTTCTGTCACCTAGCACAAACACCAGATCAGGCTGCGCAAGAGACAAAATCTCTGAGAACTTCTCAACCCCTAAGGCTGTTGCACGAGCCACTTCTAAATCAGAATCACCTTTAAGATTCAAATCCACTTTGTAGTTTATACTCACACCATCAGCCTCAATCTCCCGATATGTTAAACCATATTTTTCTGACAAATGTGTTCCTGTAACTAAAATCTCGACTGTGTAATGAGAAGAGTCTGCTTTAAATGTTTTAATAAGTCCTGACAAAAGACCGTAATCAGCGCGTGTACTCGTAAAGAACAAAACCTTCTTCATATTAAGTCACCAGATTTATAATCCTTATCAGCTTTGGTGCCAATCACTTCGTGCCATTTCATAGGCGACAAACCAGTGCCAGGTCTGGCTGTAGTGATATTAACCGCTGTAAATACATCACCTTTCTGGATATCTGTTAAAGCCACAATAGATTTTCGTGCTACACTTCTATTTTTGATTTCACTTTCAGTTGGAAGTTTTTCTGATCTTCCAAGCGCAACCTCTATATGACGAATACATCTAACCATTTCTTTTAACTCAGAAGGTTCCAAAGAGGCTTTGTGGTCAGGACCACTCATATTGCGATCTAAAGTGAAATGTTTTTCAATAACTGTAGCACCTAAAGCCGTTGCTGCTATAGGAATCTCAATGCCTAACGTGTGGTCCGAGTAGCCAATAGCCACCCCTAAAGTTTTTTGCATTTGAACCATAGCCCTTAAATGCACATCAGCTGGCTGTGTGGGATAATCCGTATTGCAGTGAAGGACAACTAGTTTTTCTTTGCTCAACCCGGATGAGAGTAACACATCTCGAGCCGCTAAAACCTCTCCTAAATCACACATACCCGTAGACAAAATCGTTTTTTGATTAAGTCTTCCAATTTTTTCTAAGTATGGCAAATTTGTGATCTCGCCACTTGGTATTTTCCATAGTCCCATATTAAGCGAAGTTAAAAAATCCAAGCTCTCAAAATCAAAAGCTGTTGATAAAAAACCAATCCCCAGTTTTTTACACTCATTTTGTAAAACAAAATGATCATCATATGACAACTCAAGTTTTTTTAACATTTCTAGCTGTGAATTACTCTCACTGTTTAAATTTTTCTTTTGATAATCATCATGAGTATTATA
>JBKBTW010000233.1:0-2739 GCA_046291245.1 Pseudobdellovibrio sp.
CCCGTATATGACTTTCGGATGCACCTGCTGGGCTTTGTTGTTAATAGATTTTTAATTTAACGGTTGTTTTAAATTATAATATCCAACTAAAAAAGATTTAACGACTCGGCCATGTCTGTAAACACGTGACACGAGTTTTTGGTGTTGTGTGCCCCAGTCTTCTGTTTGGACGTGAACACTTTCGCCTTTAATAATTAAATCTGTATTGATCGATATTTTCATTTTTTCGTTATATCCCGCTGCTTATTTTAAGTCCGATCTAATTGTCAGAGTATGTGATTTTGAGAATTCTAGGCTTAGGTCTAAATATTGTCAAAAAATACTGGTAAAATTCATCAAATAATTATTTTACCTAGCTCAAAATTAATTCTCAAAGTGAGACAGCTGAAGATAAGTTTTTATTATTATCAACTTATAAAAAAGAATTCTACATTGACTTAAGTTTTTCCTAAAATAAGTCGATACGAAGAATATAAAAACGTAACACTGGAGGGTTTATGTTATCAATGTTATCGAAATTACGTACTAGACTTAGAAAAAATTTATGTAAAAATGAACGCGGCCAAGGTGCTACAGAGTATATCTTGCTTGTTGCAGTTGTAGTGGGTGTTGTCATGTTATTTAAAGGAAAAATTCAAAATAAATTACAAGGTACAATTGGTGATATCGAAAATAAAATGGACGAGGTTACAACTACTAATTAAGTCAGAATTGAATAGTTTTATTTTATAAATTAGGTTGCATTTTCTTAAAACTACGAGGTTTAAAAAGAACAGCATGACTTTAGAATATGTATTACTTTTAGCAATGACTGTTATGATTTTATTTCCCGCCTTGATGCGAGCACCTAAAGAAGGATTTACTCTCGGGAGTAAACGCTTAGGTGCGCGTGTAGAAACACAGTTAGCCACAGGTCACGGGTTTCAGCCCTACTATACCGGTTCTGGATCGTCTGGAGGCGACAGTGGAAAAGTCCCATGGGCAAAACAAGACTAATAAACTGATTGCTAATCAAAAAGGCCAGTTTGCTATTGAGGCTATTTTACTAATGAGTGTCCTCGTTGGTATATTCATAGCTGTGACAAATCAAATCAAAACTAAAGGATATTTTTACGGTCTCTTTAATGCTCCTGTTAAAAGCATGAGTAACATGACTGGTTATGGTACATGGAAGAATGAATGCTTTGGCTTTGGAAAATCTAAACAAAAATTTAAATTCTCGCACTGTCACCCAAATTCTATTCATAGAGTTTTAAGCTCTAATCCTGAGCCTTAAGGTTATTTATGAAAAATACTTTTCATAAAAATGAAAACAAAAAATTTTTAAATAATTCAGGATTTATGGCTGCGGAATTTATATTTGCATTTACAATGGTTATTGGCTGCGGCGTTGTTATTTTTGCTTTAACATTCTCATTAACAACTGTTGAAATTGCACAATATATTGTTTGGTCATCAGCACGCAGTTACACCGCTGCTAATTTTTCAAGAGGAGATTCGAGATCTGCAGCTGAGCAGAAATATAAAAATTTAACAGCAGCCTTTCCACTTTTAACTGGCAACGGATCTAATTCTTCATGGTATGAAATGAGTCCTGTTACATCAATATATGTAGATGATGACGTAGAAAAGGCGATGAAAGCAGCGGATGGCGATTTAGAAGAGAATAACAGCATAGGTTCAGGTGAAGTTCGTCACCCTTGGTATGGTGTGCAATCAGATATTCATTTAAAATTATTTAAAAATATGAAAATTCCTTTTTTAGGAAAAATTACATCTGAACCGGATAGTTTTAAATTTCAGGTTCGTGGTCTTTTGCTTCGGCATCCATCTTATCAAGAGTGCAAAAATTTTTTTAAAGAAAGATACAGACAAGGCATTTCTAAAATAGATGGAGAATCTCCTGCATGGAAAAATGGTTTTAGTGTAGCTAATCCAAATGATGCTTATATCCCTATAGAGGATAATGGGTGTTAGAATGAAGAAAATAAAAAAAAGAGTTTTTAAAAAATCGGAAAAAGGATTGGCCTTAGTAGAGTCAATACCGGTTTTATTTATGATTGTTGTTATATTTAATTTTTCTCTAGGATTTTTTGGGGCTATTCATTCAGGAATATTAAATTCAATTGCTTCTTATAATTATACTTTAGAAACGTTTAGATTCAGATCTAACCTCATGTACTTTCGTCCCGGCGATACAGGGCTAGTTAATTATAAACTCACTAAAAATCGCGTGCATGGTGTCACTCAAGATGGAAATACGCCACCCAGTGATAGTCAAAAAGGAAAATGGTTGGCAACGGTTCGATCTCCAGCCTTTAGTAATAATCTTGTGGCTGCTGAGGCAAGTCATGCTTACGCAGATAAAAATAACAATGGTGTTTGGAGCATAGACAGTGCTTACACACCTCAGGCTAGTTCTATAGAAATTTCGGAAATTTGGATCAAAACTGTTTATGGAATTTGCATAAATGCCGATTGTGGAGAAGGACCGTAGAAGAAAGCGCGTCGGAGGATTATCATGGGACCAAATGAATCAAGAAATTTATGGATATCATTAGGAGCTGGTATATTCGCGACTTTTATGTTGTATACGTATTCTCAAGAAAAAAAAGCTGAAGTCGATAAACAGCTCGGTGCTAAAGAGCGTGTCGTTGTAGCTAAAGAAAATATCAGTGAAATGGACACAATTTACGATAATGTTTTGGAAGTTGTCGAGAAATATAAAGCTGATATCGA
>JBKBTW010000021.1:0-21769 GCA_046291245.1 Pseudobdellovibrio sp.
GCTTAGATTTTTAGTCAAAACTTAATTAGAGGAATATGTATGGCTATTTGGAAAGAACGTTCATCATCATTGCAGCGTGACGTTCTTAACGATAGCCAGAGTTCTTTTAAGGAAAGTCAAAAACCGTATCCAGAACTCATTGATCGCCTTTTGAGTTCAAGGGGATTGTCCGAATCTGAAATCGAACTTATTTTAAATCCAAAGTTAAGTTTACTGAAAGATCCTTTTTTGTTGAAGGATATGGATTTAGCCGTATCTCGTATTAAACAGGCCTATAAAAATAAAGAAAAAATTTGTATCTACGCAGATTTTGATTTGGATGGCACAAGTGGATTAGCTGTATTAAAAACAGCTTTGGAAAACTTGGGTTTTAAAGATGTAAGTTATTACCAACCTAAAAGATTAAGTGAAGGGTACGGATTTCATCCTCATGCCGTAGAAGAACTTAAAACTATAGGGATAGATCTTATCATAACAGTTGATGTTGGAATTACCTCTCATGCAGCCTTTATTAAAGCAAAAGAACTCGGTATAGACGTTATTCTGACAGACCATCATTTGCCGGCAGAGACATTGCCTGAAGCTTATTGTGTCGTTAATCCAAATCAAAAAGATTGCACGAGTAAGTTAGGATACTTGTGTGGAGCAGGAGTAGCCTTTTATTTAGCAAGAGCACTTAAGAGAGCTTTTTGGGAAGATGAGGCTTTTCCAAAACATGAGTGGGATTTGAAAGATCTTTTAGATCTATTTTGTATTGCAACGTTAACGGATATGGTTCCTTTAGTGGACGATAATCGTGTTTTAGTTAAGCATGGTATGGTCGCTTTGCAAAACACTAAGCGACCAGGGTTGAAGGTACTATTAGAAGCCTTGGATTTAAAAGGTCGAGCTTTGTCGTCTCAAGATATTTCAATTAAATTTGCTCCTAAATTAAATGCTTTGTCGCGTATGGAGTCGGATATTTTGCCGATTCATATTTATTTGGAAGAGAGTTTGTCTAAAGCAAAATCCATGGTGGATCAAGTTCTTAAGAACAACATTACTCGTCAAAACTTGCAATCAGATGCTGAGGCTAAAGCTCATGAGTTACTTAAAGATTGGTCTTATGATGACTTTGTATTTGTAGCTTCAGAAGAGTTTCATCGTGGAGTTATAGGGTTGATTGCGACAAAGCTTTCTCAAGATTATAATAGACCTGCTTTTGTGGGGTCTGTAAACTCTGAAGGTGTTGTTGTTGGAAGTGGTCGACTTCCTGTGGGGTACGAAACAGGGCTTGTTGATGCTCTTGGTTTCTCGAGTGAAAACCTTACGCGTTATGGTGGACATTCAGCTGCTGCGGGTTTTGAGTTGCATGCAGATAAGATGAGTCAGTTAATTGAATCGTTAGTAGCTTTTTATCAGCAGCTTAAGCAGAATCCTCGAGAAGTAGAAATTGATTTTGATACAACAGCTAAATTGTCTGATGTGAACTCTCAATTTATGAAATGGTATGATCATATTGGTCCCTATGGCGTGGGGTTTTCAATACCACTTTTGCGCTTTAATAAGCTTATGATTCAAAAAATAACAGAATTAAAAGGTGGACATCTTAAAATTCAGCTTGTTGAGACTGAATTAACATTTGAGTCTTCTGAGTCTAAAATTAAAACAGTGGATGCATTTTTATTTTCTCCTCAAGAAAAACATAGAAAACTTATCAAAGTGGGACAGATTTTCGATATTCTTGGTGAAATACAATGGAATTATTTTAGAAATAAACAAAGCATTCAAATCTTAGTGAAAGACATTAAATTGTCTGGTAATCTATCTTAGTGCAAAATAAAATTATATTTTTTTAAGTGGTTTAATAGAGGAACGTTATGTCGAAACCTAAATCTGTTGTGTTATTGTCAGCAGGTCTTGATTCTACAGTGAATTTGTACATGGCCTTGCAGGATACGTATGTCATCCAAACGTTAACTTTTGATTATGGTCAAAGAGCTGCTCCGAAAGAGATAGAAAGGGCTAAGTTCATTTCAGATAAAGTCAATGTTCCTCATAAGGTGGTTTCATTACCTGTGTTTAAAGATTTTGGTCAATCATCGTTGATTGATCGCAATCAAAATGTTCCTACAGGTAGTCAAGTTTCAATTGATGATAAAAAGGTCTCTTTGGATACGGCTAAATCTGTTTGGGTTCCAAATCGCAATGGAATTTTTTTGAATATTGCCGCTGGCTATGCTGAAAGTTTAAAAGCTCAGGTCGTAATTCCTGGATTTAATAAGGAAGAGGCTGCCACATTTCCAGATAATAGTTATGATTTTATCCGAACATTGCGTAAAAGCTTTCAGTACTCGACTTCAAATCATGTGGATGTGTTGTGTTTTACGATTAACTTAAATAAAAATGAGATTGTAGAAAAGGGTATAACTTTAAAGGTGCCTTTTGAGATGACATGGTCATGTTATTTGGATGGAGATAAGTGGTGTGGTCAATGTGAGTCTTGCAAAAGATCAAAACGAGCTTATGTGAATAATAAATTAGATATGTTGGGATATTTTAAATCATGAAATCATTGTTTGTTGACGACAAAAAAGACAAGAAAAAAAAATTGAAAAAATACGATGGTTCACAGCTTCGCCCATTATTTGCTTATGAAAATTTTTCCCTTGAAGGGGAGTCGATTATCTCTTGGATATCTCCGTGTGATGTTAATTTGGATCATATGGTCGATTATGAAGATAAAATTGCAGATTCCAAGATTTGCGGCGATGAGATGTTGCATTTTATAATTGAGTTTTTTCCAGCTCATTTGCAAACAGGTGTATCATTACAAAGGTTATTAGCAGCAATTGTTAAAGATGAAATTCTTAAAATGCTAAAGAATAAAGATCTTGCCATTGAGAGATCGGGCGATGATCTTTATGTGACGTCTTCAAAAATAAAAAAAGGCAAACTATCAATATCCATAGCCAGTGTGTCTGTAGTTTCAACAATGATACATTTTGCACTTAATGTTAAAAACACAGGAACACCAGTTAAAACATTTTGCTTAGAAGATGTCGGAATAAATGCTAAGAAGCTGTCTCTATTGGTCATGAAGACTTTTAGTGAAGAATACCAATCGATTGTGTTCGCTACAAAAAAGGTTAAACCCCTTTAGAATCAACAACAGATTTATATTATTTTCTAAAAACGAAATACACCGCGCCTATAAGACAAAGAGCTGCCCAGAGGTAATCAAGTTTAAAGCTTTGCTTCATATACAGTGTAGAAAATCCTACGAATACTATCATGGTGACAACTTCTTGCATGATTTTAAGTTGAGGTAGAGTGTAGTGTTCGCTCCCAATGCGATTAGCTGGAACTTGAAAGCAGTATTCAAAAAACGCTATGCCCCAACTGATTAAAATGACTGTCCACAAGGCCGATTCTTTCATGGATTTTAAATGTCCATACCATGCGAATGTCATAAAAATATTGGCTATTGTTAACAGTAAAATAGGGTATATAGCTTGAATATTCATAATTACGATAAATCCTCATTGGGTTTTTGAAGATCAGCTTTTGAAGTGCCACCGGCTTTAATAGTGTTATAGGCATGGTTACATAATAAGCTCGCAATACGTTTATATTCACTCAGTAAATCTAAATGTATTGAGCTTGTGTTAATTGATTCACGAAGGCCTCTATTTAAGCGTGTAATATGATTTTCTCTTAAAGACAGTTCAATTTTGGCAAGTTCGCGTTTAAGATTTATCGTATTTTCACACATCGATGGATTATCATAGGCATTTATTCCCATAGAAGCAACTTTAACAACTTGAGCATGCATTTGCTGGATCTCGCTCCAGCCTTCATTTGAGAACTCAAGCTTTAAAGCATGTTTTTTAATAGCTAATGTTCTAATATTAATATCAATGGAATCAGCGGCTCTTTCAAGATCGCTAATAAACATGATCATATTCATAATGTTTTGATGAACAACTGAGGGGTTAGAGTTAGCATGATTTAATAAAAACATTTTAATCTCACGGTATAGGAAATCAACTTGGTTGTCGCGCTCTTTGATAGATTGGATAAGCATAGGATCTTCTTGTTCGAATAAAACCACAGAGTCTTTAAGCATGCTAATCACAATGTCTGCAGTACGCATAATTTCTCTTTGTGCATAAGAAATGGCGAGGGAAGAGTTTTCATAAGTATTCATTGCTAAATATTCGGCACCAAATTCATCATTTGCGCTTTTAGGAAAAAGTTTTTGAATAAAATCAGAACCTTTGTTGATAAACGGATAAAAAAGAATCGCTGAGCCAATGTTAAAGAAAAAATGGGCATTGGCTATCATTCGTGAAGATGTCGTTTGAAACTGCCCTACAAATTCGATAAAATACTGTGTGAGCGGGTAGAAAATAATAACACTGACAGCTTTATAGAAGAAATGTGCCCAAGCTACTTGTTTACCGATATAATTACTTCCTGAAGAGGCATAAAGAGCTGTTGATGTAGTGCCTATGTTTGCCCCGTAAACCCAAATGATAGCATCGTGAATTGAAATAACGCCTGCAGAACACAAACTCATAGCTAGACCGATCGTAATGGCACTGCTATGAACAATGGAGCAAAAAATAATCGCTGCAAAAAACGAATAAGCAGAGTTTTCTTTAATGGCTTTAAAAAATTCCGAGAGAATTTCTAATTGTGCAAAGTAGTGTGCACTCACAGAAATCATTTTTAACCCTAAAAAAAGCATCGCAAAACCCATAACCACGGTGCTTAAATTCTTAAAAGCACTTTTTTTAGAAAAATAAAAACCAGCGAAACCAAGAGTAAACAAGGGTAAAGCAATGTGTGACAAGTCAAAAGAGATCAATTGTACAGTGAGTGTAGATCCTATGGCGGTCCCTATGATGACTCCCATAACTTGCGGAAGCTGAATAACTCGAGCACTACCAAGACCAACCAGCATACTTGTGACGGCACCTGAACTTTGGAGGATAGTCGTAAGACCTATTCCCACGGATATTGAAAGGAGTTTGGATTTCGACAATTTGTTCATTAAGGTCGTGATACGTGAAGCCATAAGCTTTTCAAGAGATTGAGAAGCCATTGTGCTTCCATAAAGGAAAAATGCAATACCTGCAAAGAGTATGATAAAAAAACTATTTTCAAAATCAATCATGAGAAAGCCATTCCTTCCGCGCCATAAAATATAAATATGTGGTTATAGCAAGTGGGAGAGTAAATCCCCAGTATTCGAGATGCATAAATAAAAATGCGCCGATAGCTGAACCTAAAATAAATGCAAAAATTATGATAGCACGCATTTTGTTTTTTTGCACTTCTAAATCGTTTTTTGCATAAAAATGTCTAACTATTCCAATCCCTAAATCAGTTGTAATGCCTGTTAAATGAGTTGTTCTGATTTTATTATGAGAAGCCGTACTTAAAGTAGCATTTTGTAAGCCAGAGGTTAGACATAATAATGCAATCATTGTAAAATCGGCCCATACGGAAAGTTGTTCGCCAAACTTTCCAAAAAAGCCAGCGAGGCTTAATACGATAACGGTGAACAAAAACAGAGTCATAAGAGCGAAAACAACGTAGTATTTAGGTCTATCATTTTGGTGAATTCTGCGGTCTACAAAGTATGCGGATAGCATAGCGCCGCTTAAGAAAAATAATGGAACTAAAAGCATACTTAAGGCTTCATCAAACTTGAAAAGCGCTAAATCGGCACCAAACTGAGTTGCAAATCCTGTTGTATGAGTTACAAAACGGTGACAAGCGAGAAAGCCACCAGCATTTATAAGGCCGGCCTGAAAAGATAAGCTGGACCATATGAAGCGATTTCGCGTTGTGTGGAACGTATAATCTTCTTGCGGATCTTCAACAAGATTGCTTTTTGAGTATGAGCGCAACATGATATGAATATACACGAGAAAGGCATTTAATGGCAATTGCGCAGCATACTCAGGTCGTGGCCCTAGCCCTGTTTAACCCTCAACGTGAGGCTTATTTGATTGTTAAGCGCGGTCAAGATCAGTCTGGTGCTGGAAAGTGGGAGTTTCCCGGGGGCAAAATTGAAAGTCATGAAGGGCCAAAACAAGCTCTAGCACGAGAAATTTCAGAAGAGTTATCTTTAGTTTTTTTTGACGGTGATTTTGAGTACGTGGCATCAAATACGCATCGCTATCCGAACAAAACTGTTGATTTGCATCTGTACAAAATTATCAGCGTTCAAGATGATATAAAATTAATCGATCATGATGAACTCGCGTGGGTTAAAGTACAGGATCTGTTAAAGTATGATTTGGCGGAAGCTGATATCCCATTTGTAAGTTATCTGTAGGGTTCGCGTTGAAATTTTTAGATTAGGCAAAGTAAAATTTTGAAGGAGTAAACACTGTAAATTTTTAAAAGTATTTTTTAATTGAGATCTTAATCTAAAAAGAAAAGTTTTTCTTTTGTAGACGGAAGTCTGCATGTTTCGAGTTTTTTAAAGAATAAATAGCGATTTTTCGCAACGCTATCATAAGTCAAATCTCTTAAATAACGCGGAACAAGTCGTAACATAATACTTATTACTTTATAGAGTCCACCTATATCTTTAAGGAGATAGAGGAAGGCATCTGATTTTTTTAAAATAAGTCCATCGCGATAATAGACGACGGTATCTAGATTAAGATCCTGAGGGGGGAGAAGTTTTTTTGCAGAATTGGATTGGAGGGCTGCAAAATACATTTCACCTACAGAGAAGTGAGGCATAGTCCAGTTGACGACAGCGTTGCACATGGAGCAAACGCCATCAAAAAAAATAATTCTTTTCATACAAAAGATGATACACTTATTCAGAAGAAGTGTGGTACAGTTTTTATAAGAAATGAAATGTCTTCTTTTTCCGCTAGTGCATGCAAACTTATTTCCTTTAACGACGAAACCGTTAAATATTTTTGAACCACAGTATTTACAGATGGTTCGAGATAGTATTGAAACACAAACCCCTATTGTGTTAGCCTATGTGGCAGAAGGTGATAGCAAGTATCGTGACATTGCCGGCTATGGTATTCCTCAAATTATCGAACAAAGAGAGAATAACACAATTCTCATATTTTTGCCTTGTGTTGGAAAAGTTAAAATCCTTACAGAAGAGCACGATATCACTAAACTTTATAAAAGAGTTGAAGTTGAAGTAATTAACGAAGATTTGAATTTAGATGAAAAATGTAAACCTATGTATGTGACTTTATCAAAAGTTTTAGTTCAATGGATTGCAAAGCATATTCCAGATGCACAGCAAAGGGATGTTTTTATTAATAGCCTTAAAGGTCCGCAAGAAGTCGTAAATGCATTTTCTGCATATTTAGTGCGTGACTATGACATGCAGTATGAACTTATGGAAATTTTGAATATTAATGATCAAATCGAATATCTCTATAGGTTACTTCAATCTCGTGAAGTTACATCTTAATAAGTTTTTTTATCTAGCGTTAAAAATCTGGCCCATAGAATATGAGCGATGCCTAGATGAGTGATTTTAAGAGCAAGTGGGCTAAGTGTCACTAAAGTTATAACTCCGATTGTTACAGCAATTAAAATTTCAAGTGCAAAACGGGTTTGATTTTTATTGAAGAAATATACTATAAAACCTGTCATAGTTGTTAAAGCAAGCAGTGGATGCAAGATTCTTAATTTTATAAATGGATGTGCGTCGTGGCTGAAATCCTCAATAATACCTTGCCATAATGAAATGGCTGGAAAGAGTGTCACTGATAGGGCTGCGATTGCTCCAGTTACAGAAACAATTAAGAAAAGTAAAAGCTTTTTAGAAAAATGAAATTTAAAATCAGGTGTAAAATATTTATAAAAAATATAAGTTACACCAGTGAGCAAAAAACTATTGAGTTGGTGTAAAATCATAAAAGCTAAACGCATATATGAATCATTTATAGTAACAAGATTAAGCTTTACGAGAGCAGCGCCAATAAGAGCCTCTAAAATCATAAGAATTAAGAGGCTTAAATTAAGAACTCTAATTTCTTTTCGAGGATGTTTTTTAAATCGAAAGAAAAAATAAATAACAATTAATCCATATATTCCGGTCATTATACGGTGAAAGTATTCTACAAATGTTTTATCATGTGTAAGATCTGGGATAAGTTTTCCTGTGCATAGGGGCCAGTGGTCACCGCAGCCATCTCCTGAATGCGAAATGCGCACCCAAGCGCCCCAAAAAATCACGATTAAGGTGTATATCCAAAAAATGAAAAGTATTTTACGGTTTTGATTATCTTTGTTCATGAATATCCTTTAATTGTACGCTTTTGTAGTGATGCGTTTTAAAGATAGTAAAAGCTTTTTTAAAATCTGATCGGCTGTATTTAAAGATGTCGTATAAGTACTGAGGGTAAAACTTTAGAGAGGCCAAGTTGTGTTTTGTCATAAAACGGCCTCGATTTCTTTGGAATAAATCATAAGTGTAAAAACGATCTTTATGGCAAGTTTTACCAATCTTGTGTTTGCATACGGTATTCTCGTCATAATCGAGAGGTAAATTAATTTTTTGTGCTCGTAGGCTGAAATCGACATCTTCCCAGTACGTGTGAAAACTTTCGTCAAAGCCACCAACATCTTCGTAAATATTTTTACTTATCCAGAAAGCAGTGCCAGGAATATATTTAATATGACTTTTCTGAAAGTCTTTTGTGTTTTTCAGATGTTTAAGTGTTCCTGTATGAGGGTTTAAGCTTCCCATAACTGAGTCAATTTCTTGAGAGTTTCTGCGTAATAATTTGATTGAAGAAAAATTGTCCGGAGGGTGTTCCGATATTTTGATTAACTCTGTGTCATTAGTTAAAAATAGAACTGCATGATTGGCTTTAAAGGCTACTTTGAGAGCTTCATTAGCGCCTGCAGAGTAACCTCGATTTGTTTTTATAATGTTGTGATGAATAAGTGGAAACTCATTTTTCAAAGTTTCAATATGTCGATCTAAACTTCCATTGTGGGTGAGAAAGATCTTTTCATGAGGCACTAACTGTAAAACACTTCTGATGCACCGACTGGTAATATCGGGATGATTATAAGATAAAATACTTACCACATAGTTTTGTTTCATTATTAGAGTACTTAGACTTTTTTAAGGTAAGGATCAAGAATCTTTCTTGCATTAATAGTGGCATTTAAAACTGATAAAAATATAAACACTCCGCCAGTTTTGCGATCTAAAAAAATAATATCTTTGGGAGGGCTTCGTAAGTCAAAATTTTTAAACTGTATGGCTTTATTCATCACACGACTTGGCAGATTGTTAGTTTTCCAACTGTAAACCTCATCGTGTACAGTGAAAGGCTCTACGATCTCATAACAAAAAGATTTGAAAGCTGCGATGTACTCCTGAGGATCGCTTTCGATAATAAATCCTAATCCCTTGGCGCCTTCAAAAAAAAGAGATTCGTTTTGTTCAATAGAGCCTTTGATCATTTTTCTGTAGGCAGACATAAACTCATTTGAGTATTCTTTTGTTGCACCAAAGTCTAAAAGCACGATTTTATCATGCCCTTTTGAATCGATCTGGATTTTGTAATTTCCTAGATGTGGATCAGTTTGGATTAAATTCCATTGGAAGAGTTCTTTCGCGTAAAGATCTAAAAAATTCTCAGCTAAAGCATCACGTCTTTTTTGTGATAAAGATTGCACCATAGGATGATCAGCCTTTAGACCTTCAAGGTATTCTGTAGCTAACACCCTTTGTGTGGAGTAGCGTTTAAAAACTTGAGGCACAATGTAACGAGGGTCATCTTTGATGAGGTCACGATATTTTTGTGTCAATTCTGCTTCTAAAGTGTAGTTGAGTTCTTGTCTTAGCATCACTTTAACATCTTCAAAAACAGAAGTTAAATCTATGTCTTTCGGTAAGACCGAAGCCATGTTGAGGAGTTTTTTTAAAGCCTTGATATCTGAATCAATGGCCTCTTCGAGGTTTGGATATTGTATTTTTAAAGCTATTTTTTCACCAGTGGCCTTGATCGTGGCTTTATGAACTTGTCCCATTGAGGCGCTCCCAATGGGTTTTGGATCTATTTCTAATTCATCTATAAGCTCAGGAGAGATATAACTTTCTAAATACCCTTTGATAACAGGCCATTCAATGGAAGGAGATTCGGTTTGAAGTTTTTTTAAAAACTCATTGGCTTGTGGAGGGAAGAAGTATTCACCATACATGGAAAGCATCTGACCAGCCTTCATCAGTGAGCCTTTGAGTTGTCCTAGCTCTTGAGTGATGTATTGGGCTTGTTGCGTGAGAAATTCGTCAAAATTTTTACCTGTGATTTTTCCTAATGTTTTATGACCTGCATATTTAAGACTTGCATTGACCCCAATTTTAGCAACGCTTAGGGTTCTTTCCAAAAGTGAACTCTTAATTTTTTTTAAAGATTGAGGTTTTGAAGACGAGTTATTGTTGTTATCTTTCATGGTGAAGGGTAATGTAACATAGATTTAATATATATTGGCAGAAAAAACGAATGAAAACATACACCCTATTTTGGTTTAGACGAGATTTAAGGCTCTACGATAATGCAGGACTTTTTAACGCGCTTAGGCAGCAGCATAATGTTCTGCCGCTTTTTATATTTGACACATCAATTCTTAAAAACCTTAACAAAAATGATGCGAGAGTGGAGTTTATTTATCAAACTGTTCTTGATTTAAAAGAGCAATTAAAAAAGAAGAACACAGATCTCATCATTCAATATGGTGAACCTGTGGAGGTTTTTAAAGCCTTGGTTGGTAAAATTAAGATAAAAACCATTGTTGCGAATCATGACTACGAGCCTTATGCACGAAAAAGAGACGAAAGCGTTAAAGCTTTTGCCGAGAAGAACGGGATCATATTTAGTACGTTTAAAGATCACGTAATTTTTGAAAAGGAAGAGATTCAAACCGATAAAGCGAGGCCGTATACTGTATACACACCTTACAAAAAAAAGTGGCTTTCGTCATTATCTGATTTTTATTTAAAATCATATCCGATTGATGTCTATGAATCAAACTATGCAAAACCTGATTTTAAACTAGATAAAGTACCAACACTCGAATCTATGGGATTTGAACAAACAAATATCAGTTATCCAAAATCGTCTGTTGAAACGAACTTGCTTATTCATTACGAAAAAAATCGCGACTTACCTTATTTAGAAAGTGGTACTTCTCGCTTAGGTTTACATTTGCGTTTTGGCACAATTTCTATTCGACAGTTAGCCTGTGAGGCTCGCAAGTATTCACCAGTTTTTTTGAGTGAACTTATTTGGAGAGATTTTTTTACACAAATACTTTGGCATTTTCCAGAAGTACAAGAACGAAGCTTCAGGGAAGAGTACGAAAAAATTGATTGGATTTTTGATAAAAAAACATTTGAACTTTGGTGCCAAGGAAAAACGGGTTATCCTTTGGTTGATGCCGGTATGCGTGAGTTGAATGCCACAGGCTATATGCATAACCGTGTGCGCATGGTGACGGCTTCATTTTTAACGAAACACTTGCTTCATCATTGGAAGCATGGTGAAGCTTACTTTGCAGAAAAACTTTTAGATTACGATTTAGCTTTGAATAATGGTAATTGGCAGTGGGCAGCTGGAACGGGGTGTGATGCGGCTCCGTATTTTAGGATATTTAATCCAGAAACACAGATGGAAAGATTTGATCCTGAAGCTAAATATATAAAAAAATGGGTTCCCGAGTATGGAACTCCTCAATATACGAAGCCCATAGTTGATCACAAAGTAGCTCGTGAAAGGGCTTTAGTTAAATTTAAAAGTGGACTAGGTAAGTAAAAGTATTTTTGAGTTCATAGTAAGTCTGCAGAGCCTCATTTTAAGTCCTAATTTGTAACAGTTTTACGAAAAGTATTTATTTTTATATATCTCAGTCAGATAATAAGACATATGAATATGACTGTTGAGATTCCATATAAAGCTAAAATCTCTCTCTTAAATAGAGAGGTTATTATTATAGGCGCACGAGATCTTCAAGATAAGATGAAGCGTTTGAAAGCCTTATATGGCGATGATCCGACGAAATGGTCTCTTGTCGCGGTTGAAAATGGCCATGATATTTTAATCAATGAATTTATTATGAAGTTAAAAGGGCAGTTTAAGTTTTGTTATACGCACGTGGAGTTATGTCATTGTCGAAATGTAGAAACAGAAAAGGTTTTTACGAATATCAAAGACGGTTGTTTTACAGTTGAGGACGTATCCAGAGCTACTAAAGCGGGTACTGGCTGCGGTAGCTGTCGTAAGGATATAGAGGATTTAATTAAGCAGTTTAAGGTTTCTTAGCTCTGTTAAAACACTTTCTTCGACTTCGTCGATAGAGTTTTTTGTCATCCATGTACCTGATGAGTTGTAGTGACCGCCACCGCCTAGATTGCAAGCTGCTAAGTAAGCATAATTTGATAAAGCACTTCTGAAACTAATTTTAAATTCATTCTTGTAGGACTGTCTAATCAGAAACACGAATTTTACAGTTGGGATAAGAGTGAACATATCGATTAAATCATTGATATCATCACCTTGCAGGTGATAGCGTTCGAGTTGCTCCAGAGTGACTTTGTGACCTGCTATTGTTTGATTAGAGTAATACCGTGTATTTTGAATAAGTTCGGCTAAAAATTGCATTTTATCGGGAGTCCAATTAGCAAAAAGATTGCGTTGAATTTTCTCAGTATTAATTTTGTAGGTTACAAGTTCTCCGGCGATATAGTGAGAACGTGATGAGTTTTTAACGAGTTTAAAAGCTTGTGTGTCGAATGTTAAGCTCGAATAAAGAGCTGTGGCTATTTGATCATTGAGTTGCACATTAAGATTTTTAATTATATCGAAAACAATTTCCCCTGTGGACGCTGCATTAAGATTTAACATTTTTTGAATAAGGGGATTGTCTTGGGTTTGTTCGACGTGATGATCGATGAAGAGAATATGAGTCTTTTTTTTAAGACATATTTGAAACAATGGATCGCAAAGGGCGCCTTGGTTAGTGTCTAGTATAATTAAAAGATCAGCGTCTAAAGTTTCATAGTTTGCTGATATCTCAACATTATCGAGCATATAGTTATATCGTTTAGGCACTTCATCAACAGGAAAGAATGTGGCTTGTTTGCCGAGCTGTTTTAAAGCCCAATAAAGTGCAACAAGACTTCCAATACCATCTCCGTCTGAGTTGCGATGAGTTGAAAGAACAACTTTTTTTGATTGAAGAATGAGATTGAGTTGGTGCTGATAGGAGGTGTTGGGATTATTCATAAAACAAGCATACAATGACGCACTGTAGCCTGTCCTCTTGGTTTGTGGATTTCAAGAGTTTTTGGTATAAAATAAGACTTTTGAATAGGGTGCTTTGTTAAACATAAACGGATTGATTTCAGAGGATTAGGAAAATGTCAGACTCATTACCAATTACATTACGTGGAAAGCAAATTTTAGAAGCTGAACTTAAGAAATTAATGTTTGAGGAGCGTCCTAATATTATCAAAGCGATTGAAGAGGCTCGCGCTCAAGGTGATATCAGTGAAAATGCCGAATATGATGCTGCAAAAGAACGTCAATCTATGATTGAAGGTCGTATTGGAGAGATTCAAGGTAAAATTGCAGGCGCTGAGGTTATTGATCCTTCAACAATCAAATCAGATCGCATTGTTTTTGGAGCAACTGTAGAAATTATTGATGAAGAAACTGAAGAGACTCATACATACCAAATCGTGGGTGTGGATGAGGCTGATGTAAAAAAAGGTATGATCTCAGTCATGTCTCCATTGGCAAGAGCTTTAATTGGTAAAAAAAGCGGTGACATCGTAACTGTTCAAAGTCCCAAAGGTGATAAAGACTACGAAATCGTATCATTTAAATTTGTGTAAATAGATAAAAATGAAAAGAGCTGTCGTTGATCAACCAGGTTTAAAAATAGTAACCATAGGTATTGTGATTTCGCTCTTTATGGGTCTTATTTTTAAGTCACAGGTTCGTTCTGTAGTTGTTAAGGCGCGGCTACAACAGGTTTTTTTAAGATTACAAAAAGATGTGAATATTGATTTTGAATCAACGCGCATCAATTTAAGTGAGTGGGGGCTTCCGCGTCCAGTTGTTGAGATCAAGGGAATAAGAATCAGTCCCCTGGGATCTCAATGTCAAGATAATCAAATCTTCATTGAAAACCTGACGTTTCCTTTGAGTTTTAATATTTTGTTTTCAGAAAGAAAAATCATTAACTCTATTCATATATCATTGATGGAAGTTCGAGTGAAAAATCTATCGAACTGTTTAGTTCAATCTCCTCAAGAGGTCCCTGTTAAGCAAGCAGGGATCATGACGTATCCGTACAGTGGATCATCAATTGTAAGTGAACCTGTGAACAGTGGAGAATCGGAGCCCTCTGGTGTAAAGTCTTCTAAATTATTAAAAACAAGAGCTCATTTGAATGAAGTTAAAATCGACCGTTTGAGAGTTTTATTGATTGATAAATTGAACTCATCTTTGGATTTAAATGCGGTTGTTCTGAGACCAACATATGCAGACTCTGATTTAGAGAAAATAAGTCACTTAACCGCTCTGAATATACAGGCTCAACTTTTAACGTTTAAAGATCCTGTAAAAAACTACTATATGCTGAAGTCAGATATTAAATCTCAAATTCAATTTATGGATGATGGTTTAATTCATATTTCTACGGATTTTGCAGGTATGGTTTTAGATAGGGCTTTTACTGTTAAGATTAAAAATGATCCAAAGAAAAAAAACTTACAATTCTTTGCGGAGTTGAATAATATTTCTTTGAAGGTTTTAAATTATATTTTGAAAAATGAAAAACCTGATATCAATGTTTACGATTTTCTAACAGGATCATCCTTGAGTGGATTTATAACAGGTCAATACTCTTTTGATAACTCGAAGACAGAGATTTCATTTAAAAACGCAAAAGTTGTTATTGGCGATGGAGCCGCTGATTTTAGTGAAATACTTCTTAATATAGATCGAAATAAAGTTGATTTTAAACCCTTCGATATTCAATTATTGCATATAGACTTATCGAGATTTTTAACACTTAATTATTTTGATCAAATAAGATCGAGCGTGGAAAATGCTGGATTTATTTCAGGTTTAGTTCAGATGTCGAGTTTAAAAGAGTTTAAAATAAAGGCCCTTATTGAAAAAATGAGCTTTGTTTTTTCTAATAAGGGTCAACGAGTTTCGCAGACATTTGACAGTTTTAATTTCTTTACGACGGCTCATAATTCAAAAATTTCTGTAACATTAAATGATTTTATTTTGGACTCAGAGAAGATCAAAGGTCTGATTGATTACCAAATGCTGAGTGCATCTGAACAAAACCAACAAAAATTAAAAGTAGACATATCAGGATATTTATTAAGGCCTGAGACTGTGCAGCTGTTTACAGGACTATTATATAAACCTACAATATCTCTTAATTTTGTGACGGATCTGAAGACTTACCTTAATGGAACAGCTGATATTAATGATCTTTTGTTTGATCAAGTAGCCTTGTTGAATACACATCTTGATTATGATTACGATCTAAGAAATAGTAAAGAAAACTATAAATTTAAATCAGAGCAGATATCTTTTAAGTACAATGAATCCTCTAATTCTGCTAAGTTAAATGGTTTTTTTGATCAAGATATTTTTTCAAAGCCTGAGATAACTTATAACAATTTTCGTATGGATATGTCGCGTGTGGCACGTGATAAGGCCACTTTCAATATTAAAGCGGAAAATGTGAATAGGGAAAGTAAATCAAAAACGGAATTAACTGTCACAGGATCTCATGATGGTATGATTTTAGTGGATACTGTCTTGAATTTAAAAACTATGATACACACCAAGGTTAACACTTCTCGAAACTTTAGATTAACAGGGGATTATAAAAACTTATCTCTTACACCTTTCACTGAAAAAAAAATAATTAAAATATATGTTTAAATTAATACGATATATGTATAGCAGGTCTAAATATTCATTTAGACCTCCTCCATTGCAGTGCCATCGTGGATATTGGGTTGAGGGATTAAAAGAGAACACACTCGACGCCATTCAGAAATCTTATGAATTAGGCTATCAGATGGTTGAGTTTGATGTAAGAATGACGGCTGATGGTGAAGTTGTGCTTTTTCATGACAAGGAAAGATTTAACAAAAAAATAGCCGAGATTAAGTATGCTGATCTATGTAGTCATGATTCAGTCAGCACCTTAAAAGATGTTTTAAAATGGTATCAAACAGCAAGGTTGTATAATCCTTTACAAACTCATAAACAAAAACAAAAAATAAATTTTAATCCTGATGATAGCAGTAAGTATTATTTTTATCTGAACATAGAAATTAAATCAGACAACTTAATGGATCGCAGACTTGAAAAGAAAGTTCTTGATTTAATTAATAAGTACGACGTAGCGGATTCTGTTCTCATTTCAAGCTTTAATCCGCTTGTGTTGGCTTACATCAGGGTTAAATCTCCTCTTATACTTAGATCATTGCTTCTGACATATGAAAACGAAAACTGGAATAATAGAGTGTTAAAGAGTCAAATTTTAAATTTTTTATCTCAGCCACATTTTTTGCATTTAGATGAAAGATCTTGGAATCAGAAAAAATTTAAACCTTTTTTAGATTTAAAAATACCTATAGTTTTATGGACATGTAATGATCTTGATTCTGTGAAGACTTATTTTGAGCAGGGCATTTATGGAATAATCAGTGATCGTATTCAACCAAAAGACTTGCAGTGTATTCTTGATCACCAGTCATCTCTTTTCGGTTCAAATAAAAAAAGCTGACTCTTAAAAGTCAGCTTTTTTGAAATACTCAAGTCTGAATAAATTAGTTCTGGTGTGTATTTTGATTTTGGTTTTGAGTATTTTGTTGGTTTTGGTTAACGCCTTGTTGATTAGGGTTTAACTGCTGTTGTGGGCCAACATCTTTAGATTCAGTATCAATTTCGTTTAAACCTTGTTTGAAACCTTTAATGGCTTTTCCAATAGACTGCCCAAGGGCAGGCAAACGACTAGGACCAAAAAACACTAATAAAATTAATGCAAAAATCAACATATGTGACAGGCTAAACTCACCCATGGAAATCCTCCTTATTTAGGTTTCTCATATAACAGGTTCTATTTTACTCTCGTTCTGGAGGAAATTCAACAACTTCAACAGAGGATAGATCAGTATCATTTTTCAAATTTTGTGTGATATTGGCCTGATGAACAGTTGGTTTTTTGTTAATTTGGACTGATTTTGTGCTTTTTTTAGCTGACGAGCTTGCTGTAGATGGTGGCATTTTTCTGAGTGTAACCTCTTCTTGGATAAGAAGATTATCATCGGATGATCTTAAATTAAGACTTGTTGTGCTCGGCGAGGTTTGATTCTCTTGTTGCTGGATTTCCTCTATAGGCAGAATTTCTAATGGCGCAGCATCAGGTTGCACTTGTTTATGTTGTGGAGTTGCAGATGTAGGAGCTTCTCCTCGTGAGATTTTCTTAAGTTCTTGATCGTAGTAATTCTTTAGAGCGTTGAGCTTCTCCTCGTAGTCTTTTCTTAGACTTTTAACTTGTGTTTGTCTCACATCAGTCACGCAGTTTTTATATGTTTCGGCGGCGATTTCTTTAGCCTTGTTACGACACATTAAGTCCGTCGAGTTATTAGCTGCTTGAGCTGAGTTTGATTTAAATGAAATCACAAATGTGCAAAAAGCTGCAAGATAAAGTGCAACTGTTTTCAGTGTTTGGCTCATAGAAATAGAAGATCTTATAAGTGTTTCCGATCGCATCATGTACCCCCAAAAAATACCGTAGTATTGACAACAGAGATATCTTCAATCCAGATGCCAAAAATTGTTTATATCAACTTAAGTATATTCGTTGCGGGGCCAGTTTAAGAAATAGACCCAGTGTTTTTTACAGGCTTGAACAGAAGTTGTCTGCTTTTAATCTAAGTGGCATTTATAAAAAATAAACTTTAGGAAAGACAAAAATAAAAAAGAGATCAAAATATTTTGATCTCTTTTTTATTTTTAATAATTAATTTAAAAACTAAAGTTGAGTAAATACAAAATAGTATTTATTTAGCTACCTGCATATTATTGCATTTGTTGACCAATTTCAAATTTTCAGTTTTCTCACTATTTCTGATTTTAACATCAGATAGTGTGCATTTTAAAAGATTTTTATCTAAGAGCGTTATAATGTTTTTGTCTTCTGGAGTTTCATCTGTACAACCATAAAGATTAGTTAAAGACTCTTTATTTTCTTTATAATTAATTTTGTTTACAGAGAAGTACATTTTTTTACCTGTTAATGGAACGTTTACATTTTTAGCTAAAGCTTCACCATTTTCTAATTTATAAACATTAAAATTACCATAAGGCGTAATGACATTTAAATTTGTCGTAAATCCAAAGTTGTGAGAGATTTCTTTTTCATTTTTAAGACTGTCTTTTGAATGTGACCAAGCTTCATAATTAAGATTTAAGAAAATTTTAGCTACATCTTGGTTATTGTTACGCTGTTGACGCTTTAAAACATGATTAATAGGGTAAAGTAAGTCTTTTGCAGGAATTTGAAGAGCTCCCTCGCTTTTTCTATCTTTAGGAATACAAATGCTTACACGAAATGTAGGGTTGCGTTTGATATTTTTTGTATCTGTTGATGAGATTTCTTCGAATCCCCCTTCAATAACAACAGTGCCGGCCCATTTAGAATCTTTAAGAGTGATGGGCTCAGTCTCCTGTAAAGTCGAGATTCCGTTAAGTGCAGAAGACTTTTCATTTGATTTATTTCCGCAGGCAGTGAGAGTGGATAGAAGCGATACAAAAATAAAAGTTTTTAAAATTACTGAATATGTAACTTATTCAGTTTAGATACATTTTTTGACAATAAAAAAAGAGATCGTGAAGATCTCTTTTTTTTATTAGGCTTAAGTACTTTCGAGTATCCCGCGGGAATTAGGCTTATGCCATTTTCGGCTGTTCGCCGGGAATTATCTGCGGACTGTTTTTGGGTCTACAGCATCTTGTAAGCCATCACCTACGAAGTTAAAACTTACGACGACTAAAAATATTAATACACCTGGTAATATAGCTAAAAATGGAGCTTGGTAAATAAGTTCTTGAGCATTAAAAAGCATATTTCCCCAGCTTGGCGTAGGAGGTTGTACACCTAAACCTAAGTAACTTAAGGCAGCTTCAAATAAAATTGATTCGCCCACACCAAGAGTCACAGAAACAAGTAGAGGAGCCATGACATTTGGAAACATGTGACGTAACATAATAGTTATATCTGTAGCTCCAAGAGTTTTAGCAGCTAAGATAAATTCACGTTCTCGAAGAGTTAGAATACTTCCTCTAATTAAACGAGCGACAGTCATCCACGAGAATAAACAAAGGATGAAAACAAGTTTATAGATAGACTCTTTGCCTCCAGAGAAAATATTATCAACCATAGATTGAGTCATTCCACCTATTGCGCTACCTAAAAATTTATAACTAAATTCAACAAGGCCTCCTAGAACCTTCTTTAAATCAATTGCTGCTATGACGACAAGAACAGGTAAAATAGGCAGAGAAAGTAAAGAGTCTGTTACACGCATTAAAAGAGTATCTATAAATCCCCCATAGTAACCAGCGAGGGAGCCAATAATTAAACCGATTAAGGCAGAGACTAAGGCGACTAAGATCCCTACACCTATGGAAACTTGTGTTCCATAAACAAGACGCATCATTACATCGCGTCCTAGCTCATCTGTTCCAAATAAGTGAAAGCTCTCAAAGCTGCTCACCATTTTGATCAGATCTTTTTGTTTTGGAGTATTTACTTTTTTAATCGAATCGATAGCTTTAGATTTTTCTAAATTAACCCAATCATACAATGCATCTTCAGGGCGCAGTGGATTAACAAGGCCTTGAGAAATCAAGGCTGTTTGTATATTTAAAGCCTCTTCTGGATTATTTTTAATAAAGCCATCGATAGAAGATTCTTTGGCATCTTGTGATGCCACGATTTTTGAAAAAGGCGGTTTGTAACGATTAAAGACATTTTGAGAATCTGCATCTAATCCTGTAACAACGCTAATTACAGGGGCAAAGAGCGCAACTAAAATAAAAAATAAAATTGTATAAGCTCCAAAAACAGCAGCTTTATGTTCTTTGAATTGTGAATAAACAATATCAAAGAACGTTTGAGCTTTTTCAAGTTTTTGAATGTTAGCTTGTTTTATATTGTCATTCTGGGCAGTGGTCATAGTGCTCATCGTGTTCCTCTTAACTATTTGTATGAAATTCTTGGATCAGCAACACCGTAAAGTAAATCGGCGACTAAGTTCATAATTAAAACCATAGCGATTGAAATAATAAAAGAAATCATAGCTACATTAAAATCATTTCCAATAATAGAGGTATAAATTAAACGTCCAACACCTGGGTAGGCAAATAATGTTTCTGTGATTAAGGCGCCTGAGAATACAGATGAAAAGCTAATGGCAATGATTGTAATTAATGGAATGAGGGCGTTTCTAAAACCATGTCTCCAGATAACGATTTTTTCTGCCAAACCTTTAGCTCGAGCTGTGCGGATAAAGTCATTCCTCATGGCTTCAAGCATTGCAGATCTCGCAAAACGCGAAAATCTTCCAATCGACATAACTGAAAGTGAAAGGATTGGTAAAATTAAATATTTTGCTTTATCAAGAAATTCACTCAAAAAACTATCGTAGTGCATACCAGTTGTTTGATATCCACCAGCAGGTAGCCATCCTAAAGTCACAGAAAAAATAATAATAAGAATAATCCCTAAGAAGAAAGAAGGAATGGATATTCCAGCAAAGTTGAATAGGTTAACGATGTAATCAACTTTTGAATTTGGTTTTAAAGCGCAATATATTCCAAGAGGAATACCAATCGAAAGTGCAAAAATAAGAGAGCACATCGATAGAGTGAATGTAGCAGCTAATGAAGGACCCATCATTTCTGTTACTGGAATTCTGTAAGTTCTTGAGTATCCTAAATCGCCTTTAGCGATTTCAGACACCCAATTAAAATAGCGAATATAAGTAGGTTGATCGAGGCCATAAAAAGATCTAAGTCTTACAACATCTTCTTGAGTGATACGTGGGTTAGCAGAGATCATGAGTTCAACGGGATCGCCTGGCATTAATGTCATTAAGCTAAAACAAACATAAGACAATATTACAATTACAAATAAAGTCTGTAATAAGCGTCTCAGAATATATGTAGTCATGATCTTTTATTCCTCTGTTATAAATTAAAAAAATGAAAAGCCATTTTATATCTAAAATGGCTTTTGCTTTAAATTTCTATTTTGAATTACTCAAATGACCATTTTTCAACGTCATTAGTTTCAGGAAACTGGTGACCTGTTAATTTGTAACCTTTTAACTGTGTTGGGATAACCGCAACATCCGAACGGTAGTATAAAGGCAATACAGGCACTTCATCCGTGTAATATTTTAAGATCTCATGGATCATAGAAATGCGTTTCTCATGACTCATCTCAGTATCTAAAGCCTCTAAAATTTTATCGACTTGTGGATTAGACCAACCCATGTAGTTTTGACCAGACCAACCATTTTTTGCCGTTGGGATATTTTTAGTCGAAAATGTTGATTTAGGCGTATTTTCAGGTGATGAAACCCAAGCGAATAAAGCCATTGAATCAAAGCCACGTTTTTTTGTAGTTTCTCCAAAGAAAACACGAGCCGGCTCATTTT
>JBKBTW010000022.1:0-21686 GCA_046291245.1 Pseudobdellovibrio sp.
TAATTACTTCCGTGAGCTGAATGTCCCATTGCTGCTCCCTACCTATTTAAGTGATTTAATATATTCAATTAAAGATGATAACTCGGCTTCAGATAACTGTCCTTGAAATGCTGGCATTGCAGATCGAGGTCCGAATCCCTTAACTATTTGTCCTTGCGCATTCAAGATCGAATCACGCAAATAGTTCTCATCAACATTAACTTTTTGGCCACCTTCTAGCTCGTGGCCAGTTTTACCAAATAATTGGTATAAACTTGGACCAACTTTAACTGCTGGATTATCTACGTTGTGGCAAGAAGCACAAGCACGAGTTTGAAATATTTTAGCTCCACGCGCAACTGGCGGTAACGATGATACCTCCGACTCCTCTGTAAGCCACTTATCGAACTCTTCTTGAGGAACAACTCTTAACTTCGTGATCATGCCTGAGTGAGAAGTTCCGCAAAATTCAGTACAGAATACATGAAACTCACCCAACTTATCTGATCTGAACCATAAAGCCGTGTAGCGACCAGGAACAGCATCCTGTTTGATCCTAAAGCTTGGTATATATAAAGAGTGAATCACATCATCAGAAGAAAGAATCAATTTAACATCGCGACCTACAGGCACAACGATGTCAGTAGATTTAACACCGTTTTTATACTCTGTTAACCACGCCCATTGCTTACCAACGACATGTATTTCCAAAGCATCTTTAGGCATTTGTCTCATATCATGATAAATGACCCAGCCCCAACCAAACACAACTAAAAAGATAATTAACGGAATCGACGACCACAAAATCTCTAAACGAGTATCGTGTGTGATATATGCCGTCTTATCATTGTTTGATTTACGTTTATACTTTAATGCAAAATAGATCATTCCACCGATTAAAATCGCACAAGAAATAAAACTTGCTGCAATTAAAAACCCATAGAGATTATCTACACTATTCGCAATTTCCGATGCCTTACTCGGCATAAAAGACTGCGCATGAGCCTTATTTAATAGACCTAATAACCACATCATGGCTACACTTTCTCCCTTCCCGCTCTGATCAACACAGGTGTTAGCCATAGAGCTAAAACCAAAACTGTTAAAGCTCCGCCAAGTTGAACCACTCGGAAAACTTGGAGGCCGTACTTCGATTTATGTTCATCATACTTAAAACAAAATAATACTACTGCATCTATAATGTTACCGACTTTGCCATTTGAAGCTTCATTCAAAGCAAGCTTAATATCTTTTGGATCAAAATCAATACCATGTAAATATCTCGAGACTGTACCATCCGGAGTAATCACGATGGCCGCAGATGCATGGGACCACTCTTCAGCCTTAGCATTCCAACGGTACTGAAAACCCACACTATCCATTAGTTTTTTAATTGTAACATTATCAGCTGTTAAAAAATGAAATCCAGATTCTGAACCAGCTCTGTTATACATTTTCATGTATGTAGCTTTTTTCTTAGTGGCTAAATCCGAACCCTCATTTCCATCAAAGCTAAAAGCAATAACTTGAAACTTATCACCTGGCGTCCAATCAATTTTTTTCAGAGTCTCTACGACTCCATTAAAATGAAAATTACATAATCCTGGGCAATTGAAGTAAATCGGACTTAACAACACAGGCTTATGATCTGTAAAGTATGAGCCTAACGTTCTCAATTGACCGCTCTCATCACGAACCTGAAGATTTAAATCAATTTTATGACCCAATTTTTCTTCGATCGTCACACCCTGAAGTTCTTCAGGAACTTGCGCTGAATTCGTTGGAGCTTGTTTACCTGTATAAGCAGGCAATGTCGAAGGTGGCATCACCTGCGCCCATAAATTTCCTGCAATTAATAAAGTAAACAAAACACCAAGTTTCATATTAACTAATTGGCTTCTGCTGATTTTGCAAAGTTAGCCACGTCTTCAGGCTTATCAGTCGATTTGTTATTTGTAATTGAATCAATAAAGTGAACCAAAGCCCATCTTTCATAAGGTTTCAATTGAGCTTTGAACGAAACCATCGCTGTTCCTGGAATGCCATTTTGTAAAACTTTAAAATGTGCGATAGAGCCAGAACCCATTTTCCATTGACCAGCCACTAAATCCCTAGCGCCCGGAGTTCCACCTACAACATCGCCTTTTTGTCCGTGGCACATAGCACAGTTTTGTTTATAAAGTTTAGCTCCTGCTTGCACCACTTCATCTGAAGAGACCCATGGTTCTTTAACTGAAGATAAATCAAATTGAGCCTCGCCTGCTTTTGCTGGTGCAGTTACATTTTCTGCCAAATCAACACCTTTATTAACAGCTACAATGTAAAAGAAAAACGCAAGTACAAAAGTAATTGATCCTAAAAAAGCGATCAAACCAGCTTGATTATGAAAATCTTTTTGCTCAGACATACAAAAGGGCACTCCTTATAATTCGCTCATATTTCACTTAACTTAATATTATTAAACTTCTTAAACTTCTTAAACTCAATAATCTTAATATCTAAACTCTTATTTCAAACTCTTATTTCAATTAAGTTTAAAACAAGAAAATATCTTTATTCGACCAATCAGGGCCAAATCTAAAATTTAGTTTTTGTAAACTAAATTCTTATTTTACGACTCTTAATGAAATGATATCAATAATTTATATCGCAAATAGCCATCACGATCAATTTAAACCTGTGATAGATTTTTTTTAACAGTTTGGCAAAATAAAATTTATGCCCAACAAAATGGCAAAAGAAAAATGGCTTTATTAAACGCCTTAAAAAATACAATTAGATTACTTTTCTAACAAGATAGTCTCTATAATTCCGTCATCATTATGTTGCTCTGCTGTTTTTGTTTTCTTATCTTTTTTCTTTTTACTCTCAACATTCACATTATTTTTAAGTGTTTCTTCAGCAGAACCATACTGCTTTTTCAGCTTTCGATTTAAATTTTGGACTTTTTCTTCCAAAGTTTGTGGCTTTTCCAACACATTATGTTGCATTTTTGACTCTTTAGAACCAGACAATCGCTCATATTTACGGCCTACTGATTGCCCTTTTTCTGGATATCGAGTGTTGTACTCACTCAATAATTCTTTATATTCTTTTTCTGTATCTTTAACATTTTTAAGGGCTGCGTTAATCGCCGTGAGTGTCGCAGATGTTAAATTCTCTCTCTGTAACGAAATCTCTTTTTGTTTTTCCAGCTCTTTTTGTGCATTTTCGTATTTGGCCTGCGCCGCTTGCAAATCTTTTTGCGCTTTCATCCAATCATCATTTTGCATACCCGAATAATCAGATTCTACCTTCTTCGCTTCACTTCCATGACCGGCATCATTAGCTCTCGAAATAGAAACATCTATTAAATTAAAAATAAAAATACTGAGACATAAAAACCTAAACAATTGCATTCTGCCTCCATTTGATTTCAACACTTAAAAACTGAATTCTTCGCGATAATACGTAGGCCTCAATAGGCGATAAATTTTTGAAAGTGCACACGCCATTTTTTAAACTCGCCATAATTTCATCAGCTATCCAGCTAAATTTAGAATCATCAATAGCTTCTTTAAACAAACTCATCACTTCTTTCGTGTCTAAACCTGACACTTCTAAATCATAACTAATGCCCGAAACCACAGTCTGAGCATTACCAAACTGTTCAATATCTGCAGCCACTTGCTGAAAACTTTGAGGTTGATGATGATACGCTAAAGAAAGGTTCTTATCTTCTAGATTTTCCTCATTACCAAAAGATGAACTTTCAGATTTCACCATTTTTTCAGAAGCAACCTCTAAAGAAAACTCATCATTTTTAGCGGAAAAATCATTTTGCTCCAACTTCAGAGCATCTAAGCTTGTATCAAGAGATTCAAAATTTTGAGATTCATTTAAAGACTCATAATTACTCTCAAGAGACTGAATTAAGGAGTTAGAAAATTCATTACGACTTAAAGACTCGCTATAATTGTTTTCAGTGGGTTGAGTTAAGGCATTTGAAAATTCTTGGTTCACTAAAGGATTTTCAAATGCCTGATGAGCCGCTTCCTGACTTACTTCGTGATGAACCGGTTGATACGTTAAATCAGCCATCGCGTTAAGATCATCAGTTTTATCCGTTTTATGACTATTAGCTTTACGATTTTTATTATTGTCTTTTACGTGCTGATTTTGAAGCTCATGCAACTCTTCTTCTGAAGGCTGCACAACTTCTCCGTACTCAGGCGTGCCATCAAAATTAATAAAGTAAACACTACGGCACTCGGGACACGTAAACAGTGCCCCGATATCTTTTTCTTGAAGAGTCACTTCCTTATGACAGCTTGGACATTGCATTTTTATTTTTTCATTTTCCTGCGATCTGCGCGGTTCATGGTTTTTTCTGTGTCCCGTCGAGGTGGACCAGTCACTATTCTTCTTTTTTGCGGGCTCTCAGCTTCTACTGATTGTAAAGAACCTGAGCTCCGCCTCATACTCGTAAAACCAGCTTCTTCATCTGGAGCTGAGTAGCTTAACTCATCCATATCCGTTTCTTCAGGACGCATTTGTTCCACTGCATTTTGCAATCCATCTGCCACTAATTGCACTCGCATAAGCTTTTCAACAGTTTCGGATTTAATATTATGGTTCAGATTTTCAAAAGCTCTGAAAGCTTCTTTTTTATACTCGATCAAAGGATCTTTTTGACCATAGGCTCTTAAATTAATGCCTTCTTTAACTTTATCAATCGTGTACAAATGATCTTTCCATTTTTGATCTATAGCACTCAACATGATCATCTTAGAAATTTGCTCAAAGAAAGGTCCCATGGAAGCTTTTTGATGTTCATAGATTTTTTTAATCTGAGTCGTGATTTCAGCTTCAACATCAGCAGCTGATTTATGCTGACTTAAATCTACATTGAAGCCAAAGTGCTGCATCAACGCATTATTAAGTCCTTCTTTATTCCAATCGGAATCTTTTCCACTGTTAGGGATAAATGTATCAAGTATATTTGACACTACATCGCCTAAGTAATCTAAAATAATTCTCTCTAAATCCTTACCCTCTAAAATCTGACGACGTTGCTTGTAAATCGCATTTCTTTGCTGATTCATCACATCATCATAATCCAGTAAGTGCTTACGTATATCAAAGTTATGTCCCTCAACTTTACGTTGAGCCCCTTCAATCGCATTTGTAATCATCTTATGAATGATCGGCTCATCCTCAGGAAGATTTAACATAGTCATTATTTTTTGGATACGCTCACCGTTAAAGATACGCATCAAGTTATCTTCTAACGAAAGATAAAACATCGACTCACCCGGATCACCCTGACGACCCGCACGACCACGCAATTGGTTATCAATACGTCGTGATTCATGACGTTCAGTTCCGATAATGTACAACCCACCGGCCGCTAAAACTTCTTGTTTTTCAGACTCACATTGTTTTTTGTATTTCTCAACAGCAGCAGAAAATTCCGGAGATGTTTCATCTGCAACAGCTTTCTTCGCTAAGACCTCTGCGTTACCACCTAACATAATATCTGTACCACGACCTGCCATATTTGTAGCGATCGTAATAGCTCCCTTACGCCCCGCTAAAGCAACGATTTCAGCCTCACGCTCATGGTGTTTAGCATTTAAAACGTCATGTTTAATGCCAGCATTTTTTAAAAATCTTGATATCGTTTCAGACTTTTCGATTGAAGCCGTACCCACTAAAACGGGCTGCCCTTTGGCATGACGTTCTTTGATATCCTTAACAATAGCATTGTATTTAGCAACTTCAGTTTTATAAACAGTATCTTCTTTATCTTGACGCTGTATCGGTTTATTCGTTGGAATCACGTGCACATCTAAGTTGTAGATTTTTTTAAACTCTACAGCTTCAGTGTCCGCAGTTCCCGTCATACCCGAAAGCTTATCATACATTCTGAAATAGTTCTGGAACGTGATTGTCGCTAAAGTTTGATTTTCATTTTTAACTTCTACTTTTATCTTTGGCCTCAATAGCCTGATGTAAACCATCAGACCAACGGCGACCTGGCATCAAACGACCTGTGAACTCATCAACGATAACGATTTCACCATCTTTAATCATGTACTCTACATCTAAACGATAGAGGTGATGTGCTCTTAAAGCTTGATTCACGTGATGAAGGATCTCAATATTAACCGGATCATAGAGATTATCTAGTTTTAATAACTTCTCTACAGCAGCATTTCCTTCCTCTGTAAGAGTCGCTGATTTAGATTTTTCTTCGATTTTGAAATCCACATCTCTTTTCAAAGACGGGATGATTTTATCAATCATATAATATTTGTCTGTAGATGCCTCGGCAGGACCAGAAATAATCAATGGCGTTCTAGCCTCATCAATTAAAATAGAGTCACACTCATCCACAATCGCAAAATGTGGCTTTCTTTGTACATACTCCGACAAATCGAATTTCATGTTATCACGTAAGTAATCAAAACCCAATTCGTTATTAGTAGCATAAGTAATATCAGCATTATACGCCTCACGACGTTGTTCATCAGTTAAACCATGCTTGATAACCCCAGTTGTTAAGCCTAACCAGTTGTACAAACGACTCATCCATTCACAGTCACGAGTGGCCAAGTAATCATTCACCGTCACGACATGCACACCTTTTTTTGTAAGGGCATTTAAATAAACCGGCAATGTTGCCACTAATGTTTTACCTTCGCCTGTTCTCATCTCAGCAATAGCGCCTCTGTTCAAGACGATGCCACCAATCAACTGAACGTCGTAATGGCGCATCCCCAAGACTCTACGTGAAGCCTCACGGCATACAGCAAATGCCTCTGGCAAGATATCAAAAACCGTTTCACCTTTTTGAAGTCTTTCTTGAAATTCAATTGTTTTATTTTTTAATTGATCGTCCGAAAGTTGTTTAGTTGATTCTTCTAGAGAATTAATTTTATTAACAATCGGTTGGATTTTTTTCATCTCACGATCATGCTGCGTTCCGAACATTTTTTTTAACAAATTTTGTACCATAGAAAATTATGTTAAAGCGTCTTTCGCCAGACGGCAAGCCGCATATAGAATGCTGGATTACGACACAAACCTGAATGACACCAACCTTACAGGCTCATACATTTTTTAGAGTTAAATCAGGACTAACATCCTGAAAAAGAACTCTTTCAAAAACTAAAACAAGAGCCTTTAAAATCTAAACTATTCTTAAACTCGAGAGAACCAACCAATTGCTAAAAAACAATGCTATTTATTTAAATATTATTGTTTCACCGCACTTATTTAGTGATCTGTTACAAAGCTGTAATTGTTATACCTGATTGATTAAATGCAATATCACGATCAGCCTGATCAATTGAAGAATAATCCGCTGTTCTTGATAAAACATGAAAGCAAATAATTAAAATAGCTACTAGTAATCTCATAAATCCCCCAAAATTAACGGTCCACCTTCTACAGCGAACTCAAACTCAAAATAAGGGATTACAAATTCTGGGCCATATAATTTTTAGCTGTAAAACAATTAAACAGCTTTTAAAATCACTCAAGTGACAGCCTACGCGCTTTTCTTTGTAGTTTTTATTATTTAAAATATTACAGCCTAAAATTCACACAAAAAAGATAGAAGGCCTAAAGATTTGGAGGCCCCTAACTTACTCATTACTTCTTTATTACCCTACGACTCACTCGGCGGATCTTTCCCAAGAACACCTTTTAAGAATGCGAGGTGTGAGAATCTATCTGCTTCATACCCTGTGGCTATATAAAGATTTATAAAGCCCTCAGTGTGCAAACCTAAAGCTACATCTTCACCTTTAACACCATCGCTTAAGTTTGAATCTACATACACAGGGCTTGTTTTATCTAAATGATTTTTATGCTTATTAAGATCTTCTAAGTTTTTAAACCCTATAAAACTCTTATTTAACTCTTTGGCTTTAAACTTCCAAGTCATATGCACAAGATCATCATCATCTAACAAGATCCAATCGTAATATTGGGTTTGATTTTGAGCGCTCCCTACAAAAGGCACAAATCCCGATAAAGCTTTCGGTAAGATCTTTAAATTGATTTTCTTCGCTCTTTCTTGAATTTTATCTTCTTCATAACGGCTCGTAACTAAAATCGCATATTTCTCTAAAACCAGATCCTCTATCACATCCAATCCTGTTTTTAACTGATTGAGCAATTCGTAATCTATTAACATCTGCATTTGGCTTAATTTATCTATATTTTGATTGATATAATCTGTGAATAATTCATAAGACTGAAATCTTACATGCTGAATCTTATCTGTTAATCCTAAGCTTTGCAAACGCCCTCCCCAGATCTGATGTATACTGATATCATCATCTAAGGAAATGAGCATTTTTTTGCCTGTTAAATTAATTTCTGTAGCAAACCATGAAGGCGTCTCACTTAAAGGCAAGATCAAACTCACAGTTGTTCCTTCGTTAAGGGTGGATTCAATTTTAAACTCCCCTTGTAACCTTTCTATCACCTTTTTAGCATGATACAACCCAAGCCCACTGCCACTGTCTTTTAAGTTTTCTTTGCCGTGACTTAGCTGCTCATGACCAAGCTTTGATAAAACCTCTTCGGGGATCCCTTGACCATTATCTTTAATCGAGATGGCCACTTGTTTAGAGTTGAGTTTTCTAACCTCTATGATAATTTTATTTTTTTGCTCAGATAAATTTGCAAATGATTCGACAGAGTTATTAATCAAATTACTCATCACGCGCTTAAGCTCACGATCATCCACTAAGGCAAAAGCCCCGAACCCTTCATTAAGTTCTGTGCTGATTTCCAAATCAGAGCGCATCATGTACTGCATACGCTTTTCTGAAACGAGTAAATCCACCAACACAGGTAAAAACTGAACCGTTAGTTTTTGAGCAGGCTCAGTCATAAGAATTTGAGAGGTTTCTTTCGAGATATCATGTGAGGCATTAGGTTTACCTTTAGAAAGTAAATCATTTGCGATATCGTTGATTCTTTGAGTGGCATTACGAATGATAATACGTTTTTCTTCAGGGATATCCTTCAATGTTGCTGTCACCATGGATAATGCTGATAATGGAGAGCGTATGTCGTGCGCTACTTGCTGGGCTATATTAGCTAACTCTTGGCTTAGTTTCATTTGTTTTACATCTTGTATTAAGGCAATAATACTTTCATACATTGTTATTAGGCTTCTATTTTCTATCTTCTTTATTTGTAAATTCATAGATACTTCATCACTGTTTATATTAATTTGGCTGATAATAGTAATAGCTTGATCTATAGGAATCATAAAGCTTTCTTCAGATTTTTCAATTTTTCTTAAAATTAAAATAAATGCACAAAGTATGATAAAAGCGCCTATAACCGATTTGTATACAGCAAGCATAATACGTTCTATCAAGCCAATTTTGACATGAATTAAAACAGTTCCATGAGGTAAAGCCTGAACCTCAGCTAATTCTTCTACAAAAGGACGCCTAATATTTTCTGATTGAATATTTGCTAAGATTTGCCCTGTATTTTTTACGATAACTTTTGTATCAACTTGGTCAAAGGTCCCGATTGTATTTATAATATTCTCTAATTGCCTTTGGGCATATAATAATTCACCATCAAAAGATAATTTTTTTATCTCCGATATTGCTAAAGTTGATAGAGCCTTAGCTTTTCTTTGCGAAGAAATCTCTTCTTCTATAAGATTTACAAGAAATAATAACGTTATTAAAAAAATTGCTAAATATAAAATGTATAATCTTTTTATCTTTAAAAGCTCAATAAGAGATTTATTATACATAGTTATTCAACCTTAATTTCCTCAAAAGGTAAAGAAATTAAGCCCATTGGGTGAGATGGTACAAACTTCACTTTTGAGCTCCATAATTTCTCTTGTGAAGTTCCTGAAAACAATGGAACAAATATTTTTTTATTTAAAATAATTTGTTGTATCTCATGATATATTTTGTATCTTTTTTCTTTGTTTAACTCGGAAATACTTTTATCTAACAATTTGTCTATCTCTGTATCATTAATAAAATACTTATTGGCCTCATAGCCAGATCTAAAATAGGCTAACATTGCATAAGGATCAGGATAATCAACTAGTTTAGGCAGAACCCTTAACTCAAAGTCATCATTTTTAACTTTGTTTATAAAATCTGTAACTGCTAATTCTTTAATTTTAATTTCTATTCCTGTTCTAATTTTTAGTTCCATAAGTGATTTTTGAATCATATTTAGACCAGCCATATCTTTCACGACAATCATTTCTAAAGCTAAATTTGATTTTCTCAATGAAATTTCTTTTTTATCCAAAATAAATGAATAAACTGGTCCAGAAATAGCCGCAGGTACAACTCCTGTCATTGGTATAAAATTTTTATCTGTAATGAAGCTTTTGTCATAATAAAAATAATTAAAAATTCTTGATCTATCCTCATGCTGAATCTTATTTGGATTCAATATGAGAGCAAATATATTAGCTGTTGTTGATACAGACTCATTCCATCCTGATTTTTTTAATGAGTCAGATATATCTTTTGAAAGAATTAATCCATCTACAGTATCATAATTATCCTTTATAAACTTAAAACTAATTTTTTTATCATCTTTTAAAATAAATTTAATCTTTTTTGGTGCATTTTTGTATTTTTTATCTTCAATTATTTGAAGAATGATAAAGTCATTGTTTAAACTTTCTAAACGATATGGACCGCTGTAAACATGTTTAACCAATTCTAGGTTGTCAGTAAGTTTTAGTATCGCACAATCCACTGTCGATAATTGTTTAAAGAATAAACTAGACGGACTTTTCAATTTAAATAATACAGAATTATCAGATATTTCAGAAATGTCGTCTATATAACTTAAATCTGAAGCCATCGCACTTTTGATTTTAAACATCCTTTTAAAAGTTTTTACAACATCAATAGCTTTAATCTTAGATCCATCGCTAAAATGTATATCATCTCTCAAATGGAATATAATTTTTTTACCATTATCTAAAACTTCAAAAGATTTAGCAAAGTCATTTTCTACTTCCAGTAATGAGTTAAATTTTAATAGACCTCTATGAAGCTGTAAGTTTGCTATCATTGAATAAATGTCCGACATAGTTTGTGGATCAAAATCAGATGGTAGACCATTTAATGGAACATTTAATGTTTTACCAATTACTTGTCCTGATAACACTAGTGCCAATATTGCTTTAATCATGCTTCTTTCCATTGTTTAAGTTGATATAAATTGGAATAAATGCTCCTATGCCTCGAATCATATTCTCAAATTTTATATTTAAAAGATTAAAATTTGCAGTGACTATTTCACCAATACTTAAAATACCAACGTTGATTCCCTGTCTACTTGATGATAAAGTTGCATAATTATGCATATCAGTTTTAAGCATAAACTCTTTGGCTATCGAATTTAAAATGAGCCAATATGTAAAATTCCTTATAAAGGCAAGGACGACCATTACATACGGTTGGTTAGCAAACATTCCTTGAAAAATAACAGATAAGCCTAAAGTTATCCAAAAAATATTTTTCTCATGGTATTTATGGCTAGCAAAATATGAAGAACTAGCTATAACTCCGGACAGGCCAAAAATCATTGTTAAAATAGGTATCCAATTAATATAATTGCTTAATAGTTTAAAATTTAAAATATTTGCTCCAAATAAAGCTATACATAAATATAGATCTTTATAAAACAATTTTGGATGTATCTTGTAATACTCTGTTAAGTTAAATTGAATTTTGATTTTTTTATGTTGTTTTTGAGTCTTTAATTGTGGAATTATAAAAATAAATAGGCCATTGAATATAAATGTACATGCGTCAAAAATAAGAACGTGTTTTAAGTTAATTTCCTTAAAGTACAGAAAAGTTAATACACCCATAATGCATAATGCTAAATTGCTAACTAAAGATAAATGAATGGAAGCTTTTCCATTATATTTTAAATTTAAATCAAAATTTTTTGAAATTTTTTGAATACTTGATGCTTGTAGTGATACGAAAAATATTCGCAATATGCCAAAAATAACAAAATAAGCATTGTTCTTTATAAAGAAGCCTGATGAATCTACATTTAAAAGCAAAAATATTGTGGAAATAGCAGCCCCAATCTCGCTAAATGAAACCATTTTTAATGGCGAAATTTGATCACCTAGATGTCCAAATAGTGTCTGTGTTAAAAAAACTGTAAATCTATTTAGAGCTACAAATAACCCTAAAAACCATAATGCCATGCCATGATCTTTTAAAATATTTGCAACAGTTAACACAAAAGCATTTGAACCTAAAGATGAAATAAATATTCCAAACAGAAATAAAAAATACTTATCTTTATTCATATTATATCCTATATTTAATATTGATATTCATCTTTGGCATCACCAAAACTACTTCATTATTATATTTATATAAATCTAATAGTTCATCTTTTTTATTATACTCACATTCGTCTAGGAGATTTTTTGAAATTTCCGCAGTCACATTTTCTAAGATAGTATACCATCTCTGTTTATCTAAAATTCTTCCAGGTGATTTTGCAGTTATTTTTTTTAAGTTAATAATTTTTTCATTACTACTTTTAACAACTTGCTGTTTTCTACATGAGTCAAGCCAGTATAAATTAGGCTCTTCTATGTACGTCCAAAAATAAGGAATATCATTGTTCATCATTTGACTTATTTCTTCTGGTAAAAAATTATCCATGTTAGATTCTTTTTTTAAAACCAAGTAATATTCATGAGTATGTTTTAATAACACTCTAATTGGATAATTTTTGAGTTTCTGTAAATTCATAGAAAACCAAAGTTTAATGGCATCTATATTGTTTGCAAAAATATCAATTGTACTTTTAAATGCTTCTATAAACTCTATAAATTGGAATCGATCCAGATTTTTATTTTGACGTGTACAAAATTCTTTTAAAGATGTTGAATTATTATTTTTATTCCATTTAGCAGGTGCAAGTAATGTAGATTGAAGAAGTTTATAATCATTAAAGATACATTCTATATCAATTATTTGCAATTTTTCATCGCTAATAAGCATATTGGAATTATGAATATCACCAATGCCGAATATCATACAAAATGCAGATATTTGAGCAATATCTTCCAATTTTAGACTATTGCTTTTCGATGCTTCTATGTATTCAGCTTGTCCTGTCATATAATCATCTGTCGAATAATATTTTACATTTCCTACTATAGATTCTAAATTTATATTAGTTTTTTCATATAAATATTGTCTAAATTCACTTTTTGGATCTAAAAATAAATACTCCCAAAAAACACATCGAGGTTTAGCGAGGTAATTTTTATTACCTCGCCTTAGAATTGAAACTGATTGTCCATTATGAGTATCACCTAATTTATTCAAATTGGCCACCTATGAATCAAATTCTAAAAATATCGAGTTCTATCCTGCTCCGTAAGTTTCTGAGCTGTTAGTCTCGCTAATTGTCTCTAAATCTGCTAAATCAATTTCTTTTACTTCGTTTTCTTTATTCATAAACTTCCTTTCTATTGCTTTTGAGCAATCTAAAGTAACACAAGCAATAAGCATTCCTGAATTAAGTCTCATATAAAGTGATTTGTGCGAGAACTACCTATACTGTGACAAAAATGGATTTACATACTTAATATTCACTAGGTGTATCGTTTTAATACAGAATGAAAAAAGTTTTGTTGCAGAGATTGCGAGCTGTTAAAATGCCAGGTTGAGTCTTTAAAAGTCACTGGAGATAATTATCAACCTCAATTTCATCAAATTTAGAAATATTCATAGTTTGTGACATACCGGTTCTCATTATTGATTTTGAAACTAACCACTCATAACCTAACTGATATACCGATATCGACCTGAGACCTTTTTTAGGCCAACTCTAAGTTGAGTCACGATACATTGTTAACTTCCGCAAATTCTTTTGGAGTTAAATTCTCAAGAGAAGAGTGCGGACGATTTTCATTATAATCAATTCTCCATTCTTCGATAGTCCTGCGTGCATCTTCAAGACTTAAGAACCAATTTTCATTCAAACATTCATCACGAAGTTTTCCGTTAAACGATTCGATGAAAGCATTTTCATTTGGTTTTCCAGGTCTGATAAAATCTAATTTAATATTTCTTTCGAATAACCATTGATCTAAAGCCTTGCCAGTGAACACACTGCCGTTGTCGATATTAAAAACTTTTGGTAGTGATTTTTGTTTTGTTAGCTCTCGTGCTACAGTTGCGCCTGGAATTGAAAAATCAACGTACATTAAAATACACTCCCTCGTGAAATCATCGACCACTGTAAGTATTCTAAAACGTCTTCCATTGGGTCCAAGCGCGTCCGAAACGAAATCCATAGACCAACGCTCATTTGCTTTTTGTGGAAGTGCCATTGGTGCTCTAGGCATTGTTTTAATTTTTCTGCCTTTGCGGACTTTTAAAGATAAATTTTGCTCTTTATAAATCTGTTTGAATTTTTTCTCATTCATAAAAGTACCTTCGCGTTTTAACATGGTGTGAAATCTTCGACGGCGATCTGCAAGCAAATGCTTTAGTTTTAAATTTTCTTGCTCTAAGCTTCGAAGTTTTTTTGCGTCACTTAGTTCCATGCCACCAAAATTTGCTTTCAATTTATAAAAAGTTACTTTCGATATTCCGTGCTGCCGACAAATTTCTTTTGGTGGTACGCCGGTCTCTGCCTGTTTTAAGACCTTAATGATTTGTTCTTCCGTGAATCTTTTGCCCTTCATGTCGCCTCTCCCTTTGTCGAGTTTACGCAACATGACTCTATTTTCAAGTGGTACTAAAGTCGAGTCTCAGGTCGTTTTATGTGCATTTAATGTAGATGGTACTTGAGACACTTCAATCCTTAAATCATTCTTTTTTGTTTGCTGCTGAGTTTCACTTTTCCATGTACAGCCATTTATAAATGTGAGCAAAAATGAAGCTATGCTCAATATAAATATCTTCATACTGCTATCCTCTCAACGTGTAACAATACACACATCCTAGACCAAACCTTTGTTTTTTTCTGTATTCTATTATCTCATTTTTTATAATCGCCATTGAGTTTTTGCCAATATAGTTCAAGTCAACCTTATCATATAATAATGGATCTATGATTTTCTCGAAATTCTCGATACCAATTGAAATAGAATCAATTTTCGCTAATTCAAACTTCTCAACTGTTAAATTTAATGACTCCGCAAGATTTGGAATTTTAGACCCTATATACCTATCTCCACCATACTTCTTTTGAGATATAGCCGAACCACGAAAAGCTAATTCGTAAGCAAGGCATGGTGGTTCAAAAACCCAAGATCTGTCATCTACATCTGATATGATAATTTTAAAATTATGCTTCTTTATTTCTTTAACTTTTTTTAAGACTTTAGCAGTTCCATTCTGACCCATATGCTGGCTTACAAATCTCATGATAAAAATATCATTTTCTTGTATAAGGAGGTCATTTTCTAAAATATCTCCAGAGATATAATCACAATTAGATCTTTCAAAATTTATCTTTGCAGCTTGTATAAAATCACTGCTCAAATCTATACCCGTAAATTGGTTTTCTGGAAACTTAGCAGCTAAGTTAGATGTTATATTGCCTATTCCACATCCTATGTCTAAAACTCTGTGGTGATTATTCCCTTTTAAAGCATCACTTAATAAAGTTTCTACTTCACTTTTAAACATTGCTTGGGTTTTTAAACGATTGATTTCTTTTTTTAGAAAGTTTGGATCATCTATTCCATAAGATTTTAGTGGAGAATTTTCATTTTTATTATTTTTTTTGTTCTCATAATCAAGTTTAGTGTATTCAAATATAACACAAGGATGACTTATTTTTTCATTAAACTCATTTAATGTGATACCACCCTGTCTTAATATCCCAACAAGCTCACACCCTATTTTATTTAATAAATGAATCATTTTTTGATTATATAAAAAACAGGTATGTCTAATTGAAAATACATCAAGATTTTCAAAAACGTATTCGTTTAATCTCTCAAAGCATAATGTGGCGTAATGCTTACCCCTATATTCAGGCTTAATATACAAACTGAAAGACACAACCTGTTGGGCATTAACTATGTATTGAGAATATCCTATGATATCCTGTCTATAGAAAATTAGTAAATTTCCATATCTGTGAGTATTTTCAGGTATCACTACATATGAGCCTGCTGAAACATCTCCTACGCCAGTAGATATAGCATCATCACAGGTTGCCATATTTTTGAATTCACTTAAACTGTGATTTTCTAAAATTTTACTAACTCTAATCATTTTTAACCCTGTTCTTTCGTGTGATACATACTATTAAAGCAAATAATAAAAATAGGATTAAAAACATAACTCCTATTCTATATTTTTCTAAAATTTTTATTATAATAATTGCGATTATTGAAATTACTTCATTTAATTTATGCAACAGCGATCTTGATGTATTGTCTCTATTTTCATAAATAATATTGCACAAAACATAGGTCAAATAATTGACATAATATTTAACTCCCATTAAATGATTATGGAGTTAATCATGAATCTCTTCAACCTTTATTAAGTGTTCTTTGAATGACTTCAAAGAGCTTGGCCCAATAAAAGAAAACTCTAAAAAACCATACTCGATGCCTACATAAATTTGGTGTCCTTGAACTAGATCCAGGATCTCTTGTCGACTGAACTCCAGAGTGTACAGATAAGGGCTTGCGTACCGCTCAGCAAACTCTTTTGTTACTGAAAAAACTGTCCATGCCTAAGATTCGCAGACCACTCACGATATCCTCTCTCGTCCTGCACCGTAGACAGCTTTAACAAATCATTTTTGCTGGTGCCGAGATAGAATCTAATTTTTGAACCCTTCTTCTGCTTCAAAAAAGAATGACAAACTTTTTTACGAGTGACGATAATCGCATTTTCAAAAGCAATATAATGTTATCGACAGTCAAAATACCGGTAAAATGATAAGACCCAAAGTTTATTATCACTTATGATGAACTTGCCTAAATCCTTCATAGATTGTAATGGCAACAGCAGTTGCGAGGTTGAGGCTGCGTACGGGCCCAGTTTGAGGAATCATCAACGTGCGATCTAAATTTTCCATGATCAAATCAGGATCTAGACCTTTCGTTTCCTTACCAAAAACTAACCAATCCCCTTTTTGAAATCCACCTTCATAAATGTTTTTTTGCACTTTGTTTTCTATATAAAAAATGCGGCTTTTATCTTCTACGGAATCATACCAAGATTTAAAATTTTCATGAATAGTCCATGATAAATGAGGCCAGTAATCAAGCCCGGCACGTTTAAGTTTTGTATCATCGATTTCAAAACTCATTGGCTTTACTAAGTGCAGTTCGCAATTTGCCCCTACACAAGTACGTCCAATGTTTCCTGTATTTTGTGGAATTTCGGGTTCAACCAAAACTATTCGAAAAAGAGGATCTATTGGCTTAAGATCCCCTGTTAAAATTTTTTTATCACTCGGTTGATTAAGATTGGATGTTTTCTTCATCTATAACTTCTCTCATTCAAATTAAACGAGATGGTTATAAACCTCTTTCCCCAAAGAACTCAATGCTAATCGACGCCCTTTATCTACGATAAGCTCAAGCTTCATCAGCTCTCTGTACAAAACTAAATCATTTATAGGAACAATATCTCGTCCTTTTACAGCGCCTAGTTTGAGTACATAAGTTTTTTGTTTATCTGTTAATCGCAAAGGCAATGGCAGTTCTTCTTCAAGAGTTTTTTTCCATTGGCCATCCCTTATTAAAACAGCCTTAGAATTGAGCTTTTGCGGATTATAAAAATAAACCTCTGCTTCTATAACTTCTTGATTTTTTAAAGTTATTTCACTTTTAGACCTGATGTACGCCCCTCTAACAGGATCTGCATGCTTAACTCCATGAAATGTATCCATTAAAGCTAATAAAGTAGCATCATATTTAAGCTCAACTAACTGACCTTCAATATAGTTTTGTTTTTGATTTATAAGAACAGGAAACCCGATAGGTAATTTATAGGCCGTTGCATGAATAGTAGCTTTTTCATGTGACACTATAAAAGGCGCAAGCTTTTCAAAGTGCAACATTCCTTCTGTCCAAGAACCGACCATAAAAAAACGCATTGTCGTCATTAATCCCCCTCTGATCTAGACTGCCAATAGTTTTCTGAAGTTTTGTGTGTTTTATCAGACACTTTTTTAAGAGTCTATTTTTAAAATTTGCGTCACTTAAAATATTCATCTTACAAAATTTGACCCCATGAAAAATTTGGATAGAATGAATTCAAATTGAGCATACATAAAAAAATAGGAAATATTATTATGTCTGGAAAAGTTAAAAATTACGACCACAACTTATGGTACACAGAAGAAGACGGAATCATCACTATTGGCATCAATGAAGACGGTCTTCAAGATATCACCGAAATTAACTCTATAGATCTTCCACCTGAACAAGAAAAAGTTGAAGCAGAAACAGCATTTGGAAGTCTCGAATCAGATGATGGCACAATTGAAATCTCTTCTCCTTTTGAAGGAACTATAATCGAAGTCAACAATCAAGTTGTTGATGATCCTGAAATTCTTATGGAAGATCCATATGAAGAAGGTTGGCTTGTTCGTATTGAAGTGTCTGAAGACATGGATAAAGACGACGATGATGAGGATGATGATCTAGATGATGAAGACGAAGAGGATGATGACGACGACTTTGATGATGAGGATGAAGATTTAGACGACGAAGATGAAGACTAATTTAGTCTACTTTTTAACCTGTGCCATCATCTGGGGAATTACTTGGATAGCTATTAAATACCAAATTCCTTATGTTGATGGCAGTGTTGCAGTATTTTATCGTTTTATTTTTTCTAGTTTTTTAATTTTTATTATTTGTCTCCTCACTAAAAAGTCTTTATTTATCTACAGCAAATCCCAGCATCTGAGATTTTTCTTACAAGGACTTTTTCTCTTTTGCCTTAATTATCTTTTAACTTACTGGGCGTCTTCAATGGCCACCTCAGCTTTGGTGGCCTTGGCCTTTACTGCTCTTATATTTTTTAATATGTTTGCCGCTCGAATATTTCTCGCAACTCCTTTCGACAAAAAAGTTATCTGGGGTTCTCTGATAAGTTTCAGTGGAATGGCCGCGATAGCATGGAATGAATATTTAAATATAGGTCTTCACCCTATGTCTTTGTGGGGTTTTGTTCTAAGTCTCATCGCCACTCTTTCAGCTTGTGCAGGAAATATTTTTTCTACATTTAATAAAAAAGACAAAATCCCCATCATGAGCAGCAATGCGTGGAGCATGCTCTATGGCTCACTTGTCACTTTAAGCTTTTGCTTAATTCAACAAAAATCTTTTACCGTACAAATCAATAAACCTTTTTTAATTTCATTTTTCTATTTATCTGTATTTGGCACAGTGATTTCATTTTGGGCTTATTTAAAGCTTATTGAAAATATCGGCCCTTCTAAAGCCGCCTTCACCAGTGTTGCTTCACCAGTGATTGCTCTATCGGTATCAACGTTTTATGAAAATCTACATTGGACTCCGTATTTAGCTATCGGAGCCATTCTTTGTATAATAGGAAATATCACAGCTCTCTCACCTAAACTGTATAAAAAGAAACTTTTAAAATCTAGTTAGGTGAGTTTTCAATTTGAATCTCTGAAGTTTTTCGTGCCCCTATAATGTTGTGAATTGAAAAAGCTAATTGCGATACGATCGGACCTAAGAACAATCCTGAAACTCCGAACACAATCACTCCACCTATCAAGGCCAAAAGGGAAATTAGCGGATGAACAGACTCCTCTTCTCCGCTTAACAAATAAGTTCTAATAACATTATCTATAACTCCTGCGAAAACCGCAGCTATTGATAAAATAATCCCTGCGCCAATTTCTCCTTGCATGAAACTATAAAGAGCTAAAGCTATTGAAATCGGACCTGAACCCAACACAGGAACAAAGGACATGAAAAAAGTGACCAAGAAGATGATCAAGAAATCCTTGTAACCCGCAAAAACTCCAGCCACGGATACGATCAAAGCCTGAACTGAAGCTACAACGATCGTAGAAATCACTGTCGTGTAACACACTCTTTGGAGGAAATCCACGAGATGATTTAAAGATTGATCTGGCATTAAACCGAAATCGCGAACCCATCGTAAAATTTCTCTTCTTTTAATCAAAAAGTAATACAAGCAAGCAATAAAAATCAATAATTGCATCAAAAACCCCGGAAGATTAGTGATTATCGCTGTAAAAACAGGGATCACCACCTGCGCAACTTTTGGCAAAATTGATTTTACGTCAAATTGCTCTTCAAGGTTAAAATCAAATTTTAAAGCATAACGGTTTAAAAAATCCCAAACCGTATTAATTGAGTGTTCAATATTTTTATATAAAGGCAATTCTGCAAGACCTGATTGTTGAATTTGACCGATATTTGAAATTCCTTTAAAGATAACGATTGTCAAAGGAATGATAAAGATAGCCAATAGCGCAAACACGAGTATCGCTATGAGCCTTCTTTCATTTGAGATATATTTTTTATATTTATTCACTAACGGCGTTAAAGCCCACGCAAACAAACCTGCAAAAAGCAGAGCTTGGTTAAAAGGCCAAAACAAATAAATAAAAGCTCCGTACACAATAAAAAGGAATAAATTTCTAACTATAACTTCTTTACTTTGAAAGACCACACTTACCTCTTCATTTTAGAACAGTTGAAAAACAGTACCCTATTTTACACACAATACCAATAAAATTTACGTATCAGTTTAACTTGCGCTCACACCAAACCTAAAGAATGATGAGTGCATGTATTTAAAATACTTAACCAGTTGTTTTTTGTTCTTTGTTTTTCATCTTGACTCAATTTTAGCCCATCCCTCAAAAAGCCCACTTAGGCCTCATGTCATTTACGATTCAGATCAACGTAAAGAAATTTTTAACGAATCCCCTCAAAATTCTATGCTTTTCATTAAAGATCGTATTTTAGCTGTTGTTCACTCAGCCAAACTTGTGTCCAAACCAGATGGCTCTGTAGGGTTTCTAGATTCTCATTATGGCCGAGCTTTGAAGCTTTGCTCAAATGAACTTTTCTACACCCAGCCCACATTTGCACGCTGTACCGCAAGCATTGTAGGGACAAATAAAGTTTTAACTGCTGGCCACTGTATAAGCGAAAATGGCTGTGCTATGACTCGTTTTATAAGCCAGTACATCATGCGTTCCTCTAGCGAAACGGAATCGGGATTAACACCACCAATCAACACAACTCAAGATCACGTCTTCTCGTGTAAAAAAATCCTTTTTCGAGACAAAACTTTCTATACAGATATTGCTCTTATAGAAGTTGATCGAGATTTTAATATAACTCCTCTAATTATTTCCTCAAACTCTAATGAGTTAAAACCTAACATTGATGAAATAACTGCTATCGGGTTTCCTGGTGGACTTCCTATGAAAAGCTCTGGATATGGGCCCATCATTTCAACAAAAAATCAAATTATCACTGCCGAAATAGATACCTATGGCGGCAACTCAGGATCCCCTGTCTTTACAAAAAACTCTACAGATATACAGGGCATCCTTGTTAGAGGAGAGGATGACTACACTTTCAATAATGAAAAAAAATGCTATGAAAGCAAAATATGCTCTTCTGTTTTAAAAAATTGCCAAGGAGAGGAAATTATTCC
>JBKBTW010000234.1:0-2649 GCA_046291245.1 Pseudobdellovibrio sp.
CAAACTGCAACTCACCAACAGCACCAATGATGTACTCTTGATTTCCAATGACGGGATCTACAAATAACTGTATAGCTCCTTCCTCAGATAAGTGCCTTAAAGCCTCTTGCATTTTTGTACGTTTCAAAGCATCGCGCACAGAAAGTTTTGCAAACAACTCTGGAGCAAATTTTGGAATATCCTCAAACTGAACTTTACCAGAACTTGATACGCTATCTCCTATCGCAAAATTTCCTGTATCCCCTACGCCAACGATGTCTCCCGCATAAGCCACATCAACAGTTTCTTTGTCAGCAGCCACAAATTGGCTTGAGTAAGAGAGCCTTAACTCACGTCCAAGGCGCGCATGATTGACTTTCATACCGCGCTCAAACTTTCCTGAGCATATACGAACAAAGGCAATGCGATCACGGTGACGCTTATCCATATTGGCTTGAATCTTAAAAACAAAACCTGAAAAATTTTGTGCCAATGGATCAATACTTTTACCATCTTTAGACTCACGCGCTTTTGGACCTGGAGCAAATTCTGTAAAAAATTTCAAAAAAGTGTCTACTCCAAAATTTTGTTTGGCAGAACCAAATGTCACAGGACTTATTTTTCCGCTTAAAAATTCATTCACATCAAATGGCGGCAAAGCACTCTCGATGAGCTCAAGCTCATCGCGTACTTGAGCGAGTGTTTCACGATCTAAATACTGTTCTAAAATGGGATCTTGCGGCCCTGAAAATTCATGTTCCGTGTAGGCATCGTCCTCTCGACGTTGATCATAAAAATAAACTTTTTTATTTAATCGGTTGTAGATTCCTTTAAATCTTTGTCCGATACCAAGAGGCCATGTAACGGGATAACATTGCATATTTAAAGTTCTCTCAATCTCATCAATCAAAGTGAGAGGATCTTTTCCTTCACGATCAAGTTTGTTCACAAACGTAAAAATAGGAATATTCCTATAACGGCAAACATCGTAAAGCTTTTTAGTTCGATCCTCCACACCTTTAGCGACGTCAATCAGCATACAAGCGCTTTCTACGGCCATTAAAACACGGTAAGTGTCTTCAGAGAAATCTTTATGACCTGGAGTATCCAATAAATTTACGCGTAGGTTGTTAAAATCAAAAGTCATCACAGATGATGTGATAGAAATCCCTTTTTGCTTTTCGAGCTCCATCCAATCTGATGTTGCTGCTTTTGTACCTGATTTACCTTTCACCTCTCCAGCCTCGTGAATCACTCCGCCATGATAAAGAAGTTTTTCTGTCAGTGTGGTTTTACCTGCATCCGGATGCGATATAATCGCAAAAGTACGACGGCGTAAGATTTCTTTTTGATCAGGACTTGAAACTGTATTTGTAGAGTTTGACATAAGTCGTGACTATAAGTTTTTTTTCATACCTATTCAACCCTATTGACCTCTAAATATTTATACTTTATGGTCTGAGTAAATTTTAAATGACCAAAATCAACTCATGGTAGTTTGGAGCTACCGGCTGACAACTGAAAGGGGTCTCCTATGACGGCAAATATGCCCTCAAATATAGCAGAAAATACTGCTATCTCTACAAAAACATATTACATTACAACTTACTATAAATTTATTCCCATCTCTGATGTTGAAAAAACTAAACATGTTTTTCAAGAATTAGCTCAGAAAAATAACATTAAAGGTCTCATTATTTTAGCTCCAGAAGGGTTTAACTCGACGGTCAGTGCAAAATCACAAGCAGACTTAGAAAATTACAAGAAAGATCTTTTAAATCATTTTAATTTAAGTGAACTTAACTTTAAAGATTCCGAGTCGAACATTGCTCCATTTCGTCGGTTTGTAGTTAAATTACGACCTGAAATTGTAACACTTGGCACTCCTGAATTAGTCCCACCTGAAGGTCAAAACTATCATCTCACTCCAGACGAATGGAATGATGTTATAGAAAATGAAAAACCCATCATCATTGATACTCGCAACTGGTATGAGTATAAAATTGGGACATTCAAAGGAGCTATTAATCCTAATACAGAGAAATTCACTGAATTTCCTAAATTCATGGAATCTCAGAATATTTCAAAAGATCAAAAAATTTTAATTTTTTGTACGGGTGGAATTCGCTGTGAAAAAGGAATTCTTGAGCTGCATAAAAAAGGATACAAAAACGTTTTTCAATTACACGGTGGTATTTTAAATTATCTTAAAGAATCTCCAAACCGTAACTATGAGGGAGAGTGTTTTGTCTTTGATCATCGCGTCGCTGTTGATCAGGACCTTAAACCTACACAGCAGTATCATCTATGTCCTCATTGTGGACAGCCTGGAAAAACAGCCATTGATTGCAAAAGATGTGATACTCACAGTCATATTTGCGAAGATTGTGCAAAGCTCGAATGGAAAAAAGATACTTGCTCAAAAAACTGTGCTCACCACTATGAGCTGCATCCAGAGCGCAAAGCTAAAAGACAAGTTCTTCCTTACGAGTTAGAAGAAAAATAAATCATCATTCTAGCATTAAAATTATAAAGAGATGTTAGATCATCTCTTGGCTCTCTAACTTTGAGTAGGGGGCCGCAAAAAGTGTTACATTAAGAAAGTGTCAAAAGATTGTCCATCTTGGAATCTTCTGGTTTGATTTTTTAACTACAAAAACTTCAACCCTG
>JBKBTW010000023.1:0-21319 GCA_046291245.1 Pseudobdellovibrio sp.
CCCTATGAAAGCATTAGGTAGTCACATATTAGTTGAATTCACGAATTGTAAAGCAGACGTTTTAAACGACGTTGGAGCTATTGAGAAAGCCATGGTAGAAGCTGCACAAACTGCAGGTGCTACTGTGATTAACTCTACATTTCACCACTTTTCACCATATGGTGTTTCTGGAGTTGTCGTAATCCAAGAAAGCCATTTAGCCATTCATACATGGCCTGAATACAGATACGCTGCTGTAGATTTATTTACATGCGGTGATACAGTTGACCCTTGGGTATCTTTTGATTTTTTAAAAAATATTTTTGGTGCGAATTATTCAGCTCTTGAGATGAACCGCGGCTCTACTCAAATTATCAAAAAAGGTGATGGCTCATTACAAGTTAAACCTAACGATGCTGAAAACTATGATCCAGCAAAAGGTTACAAAATTAACCGTAATGTTTGGTTTACAGATAAAGATGATAACCAAGCTCTATCTTTACGTTACACGGGTGATGTCTTATTTGATGAGCGCTCTGAATTTCAACGCGTTCGTATTTTAGATTCATACGCTTACGGTAAAATGTTAGCTATCGATGATATGGTTATGTGCACTGAGCGCGATGAATATCATTATCATGAAATGATCACTCATCCTGCGGCACAAGCTTTTCAATCTGTCTCTGGACCACTTAAAAATGTTTTAGTCATTGGTGGTGGTGATGGCGGGACTATCCGTGAGTTATTTAAATATAACTCTATCGAAAAAGTAACTATGGTTGAAATCGACGAAGCTGTGATTCGCGCAAGCAAGTTACATTTACCAACAATCGCAAGTGAATTTTCTAATCCAAAATTAAATTTAATCGTTGGAGATGGAATTAAATTCGCAGCCGAAGCAGCAAAAGAAGCATACGATTTAATTATCGTAGACGGTTCAGATCCTGCAGGTCCTGCGGAGGGTTTATTCACAGCAGATTTTTATAAAAACTGTATGAATGCATTAAAACCAAATGGTGTTTTAATTACTCAAGGTGAATCACCAATGTTTCACTCAGAGACTTTTGTCGAGCTCAATAAGTGCTTAAAAAATGTATTTGGTCAAAACCAAGTTCATACAATGTTATTCCATGCGACAACATATCCATCAGGTATGTGGAGCTTACAAATGGCTATTAAGGGGCAATACCATCCTGTAAAAGATTTTAAAGCTTCTCAAGCCGCGCAGTTTGTGAATTCGCAACAACTTAAGTATTACAACGAGGATCTGCATACTGCGGCCTTTACACTACCCACATTTGTGCGTAACATGTTGAATACTAAATAAAAAAAGGGGATGAAAATCCCCTTTTCTATAATAAACCAAGTTATTTTCAAAAATGAAAGGAATCTCGTATGTTCAAATTACCTCAACTTCCATACGCAAAAACAGCATTAGCTCCATTTTTAAATGAAGAGCAAATGACATTTCACTATGATAAACATCACAAAGCTTATATCGATAATTTAAATAAATTTATCGAAACTGATGCTTCTTTAAAAGGTAAGTCTTTAGAAGAAATCGTTTTATCATCTTCTGGTGGTATTTTTAATAATGCTGCGCAAATCTGGAATCACACATTTTATTGGTTTAATATTGCTCCAGCCAATCAAGGTGGTACCCCATCAGCTGAGTTAACTGCTGCAATCAATAAAGACTTTGGTAGCCTTGATGAACTTAAAGCTAAGTTTGTAGATGGTGGTGTTAAAACTTTTGGATCTGGCTGGATCTGGTTATGTGTAGATAACTCTGGAAAACTATCTTTAGTTTCTACATCTAATGCTGCTGTTCCATTTACAAACAATGGCCCAACCCCACTATTAGTTGCTGATGTTTGGGAGCATGCTTATTACGTTGATTACAGAAATGCTCGTCAAAAGTATTTAGAAACATTCTGGAATCATATCAACTGGAACTTTGTCTCAGAAAACTTTGCTTCTAAAAAAGTGAGAGATCTAACTAAATCAATGATCTAGTCATTGATTTACATTATTTTTTTATTTAAAGAGAAGCTTTCAGGCTTCTCTTTTTTTTATCTGACACTGATCGGTTTAGCACATTTGTTTTTTTCAATAAACTCCGCACCTTTAAATACAGTCTTTTGGACATAACGATAACGTTTTAAATTATTTGTTTTTAACTTCTCAGGGGACAAGCGATAACTTGCAACACTTTCCGCAAAGTCTTCGTTTGCACCAGCCTGTGCACGATCAGAGGGCCAGATATGATATTTATCTTCACTCTCGATATAAATATTCTGCCATGTAGGATCTGGCACCGTTGGTATCATTTGCCATCCTGTTATACGCAGCCACTCAGCTGATTGATCCACAGGTTCTTGAGTAGAACCGACTTTCATATCCATAGCCCAATAGTGCGCAAATTCGTGTAACAGTATAAACCGTTTTTTGGCATCAGATAATGATGCCCAAAAGTTAAATAATACGAATCCATAATCATACGTAGTAGCGGCACGATTGATATTACTGTTAACCACATCAGTACTCCTCAAAAGAAAGTCATTTCCAAAAATCAGATGCACCGTTCTTGGAAACCTTTCTAAAGTTGAAGGTAAAAGATCTAAAACATCAAAAATAATATCAATCTGATTTGTTTTAGGTTTAATAGTATTTTTTAAAACAAGATGACTTATATTAATATTATACTTATCCAGCAAATAAAGAACTCTTAGTGAATCATCATCACCAAAAATTTTACTTAACATACATTTTACATTTTGACATTGTAAGTTTAAATGTCGCAGTTGACCTGTGTATGGATTTTGCAAGCTTGCATCAATAGGATCGATGATTTTTTTAAAAAGTTTCGCAAAATGACTGCTCTCATTTTTTAAATGTAATCCTGACACTTCATAGTCACCAAACGGCAAATTTTTTATTTTATCAGAAAAATATTTTTGAATTTCTAATGAAGATCTTATTTTTTTCGGTGCGCAAGTTAATGCCTGATTAATCTCGATATCGCTAGCAGCATACACTGCCGCCGGGGGAGCTTTAGCTTGCACTAATGCACCAATTAAAACTAAAGAGATCGCTGTTAAAGTCAGGGATATTTTGTTTTTTTGTTTTTTTAAATGATTATACATGCTCTTAACTTGCTGCAAAGCTAAGGCCATGTCTCATTTTGAAACATCAATCACTATTTAATACACTCTTCTGCTGCATCAATCTTAAAAAGATATTCAACATGCTTTAATCAAAAAAAAGCCTAAATGCTTTTTGCACTTAGGCTTTTTAAGTTTATATTCCGCTAAAGAATTTTATTCTTAATCTTGAATATTAAAAATTCATGTTCATGCCAACTTTAGCTAAGTATAAATCATTTGATTTTACACCCGCAGTGTCATCATATTTGATATTTTTAATATCTACGATTGCATCCACGTTATTAGCAACTGGGATAATTGCATACAACTCTATTGTTTTCGCTGTGTCTGCATCTACTTTATTTGTTATCGTATTAGTTGTTACATCAAAGCCATCAATTTTATCTTGTCCGTAAGCTAGACCTAACTTCATGATATCAAGGTTATATTGAGCCGATAATTTCCAACCAAAGCCAGAACCTGATTTGTATTTAGAATCTGCAGCTACTCCTTTTACAGTAGTATCCTGAAATAATTGATATTTTAATTGAGCAGCAAATGTAAAAGCATCATATGGTAACAAAACCCCACCTGACAAAGCCACGTGATTTCTTGTATCTGTTATATCAAACATATTTTGCTTATCAGTTTCAACTTTTCTTTCAGAAAATAAATAAGCCTTATATCCAGCTGAGTAAAAAAGTGACGGATTACCTAAAGAATATAACCCCTTTACACCCACTTCAGTCGAACCTAAACCTTTAATGTCATTAGGATTTGCTGTGCCACTTCCACTCGCGCTGTACATATCTTGGGCGATATAGACTGACGCTAAATCATGAAAACCATAGGCATACTCAGCATTGATATTAAATCCAGACAATTTCGCTTCTGTTGAGTTATTATACTCAGTTTTACCACTTACGAAATCTACTCCCGCTTTAACTTCTGATACACCTGCTTTCGGAGCTGTCATATCAATATGGTTTGTTTCTGCATGAGCTTGTGAAAAAGCCGCTGCTACTGCTACTGTTAATAATAATTTTTTCATATTACACTCCTTCGTATAATTTATGACTTTATGCTAACTCCAACGGCTTATTGAGAGTAGTCAATTATATAACTCACAATGTCTTTCTGTAGCTTTTACGAACAATTAAACATTTTGGTGTATAGTGCTAACTTACATACTAAAATGACTTTTTCCATTTTAATTCTCTGGAGATATATTCCTGTAAATCACGTATTTGCAAATTGACTTCTTCTGAAGATAGCCTTAGCTCACGTTGAAATACATCCGCTATATTTTCTAAAAACTCTATCCCGTGGTTTTTTTCGGCTAAAAATAATGGAACACGTCTGCTGTAAAAATCTGTTAAATTCAGGCACATCGTATTGTAAATGGCTTGATACGCCTCTAAACACCATTGTTCTTCAGAAGCATCATATTTTCTCAAAATCTCACGGTATTCTAAACCATAACGTTCAGCCAATTTTTTTTGTAAATCACCTTGTGCAGTTGTGACTGCTTCTTGATAGGCATCTGGCGTTGTATAGGAATTGAGTGGAGCATTAGTTTCACAAGGTTTAAAATGTGCTCTTTGTTCAAAAGAAAATGATTTTAACACTTTATCCACAATTTGTTCAGACATCAGTCTGTAAGTTGTGTATTTACCGCCAGCAACAAAAGTAAATCCTCTTTTATCCGATAATATTGTATGTTCTCGGCTTGTTTTTCCTTCGGAAGAAGAATCATCCTGAACTAAAGGTCGTACGCCGACATAGCTTGAAATAATATCTTGTGTTGTAATGTTTGCACCAGGAAAATATTCATTTGTTATATTAATTAAATACTGAACATCTTCTGGTGTAACACTCGCTAATGACGGATCATCTTTATAATCCGTATCTGTCGTACCTATAATGATCATTTCATGACGAGGGATCGCAAATACTATACGGTCTGACTCCTGCGCAGCCATCACCACTGCAGATGTCAGAGGTAACCGCTCCTTAGCCAAAGTTAAATGAATGCCTTTTGTAGGACGCAATATTTTTTTCCAATCATTTACAAAGGTAGGTCCAACTAAGTCAGTCCACGGACCTACAGTACTCACAACATGTTGAGCTGATATACTAAAATGCTCTTGACCTATTTTATCATAGACTTGAATAGATTTAACTTTACCTGTAGCCTCATTAAAATTTGATTTATCAGCTTTAACATAATTCACGCACACAGCACCTGCTTCATGAGCCGAACGAAGTGTCTCATGAGCTAAACGGTCATCATCCATATAAGCATCAGAATAAACAATCGAGCCTTTAAGACCTTGGTGTTTTACAATCGGCATTCGCTCTATTGTTTCATTGTTATTTAGTTTTTCATGGATCTCAGGAGCTTGAAACAAGGACAACGCATCGTAAACCCACATCCCTAAGTTCATTTTCCCTAAAGTCACACGGCTATTATTAAAAATCGGAATCATAAATCTTAACGGATGCACTAAATGAGGTGCTATATTAAATAATTTAGTTCTTTCATTTAAAGCCTCAAACACTAAATGAAATTCTAAATTCTCTAAGTAACGAATTCCACCATGGATTAACTTGCTTGATCTAGATGATGTACCATACGCATAATCATTGGCCTCTACTAAGGCTACGCTAAGACCTCGCAAAGCTGCATCCCGCGCCACACCTGCTCCTGTTATTCCGCCGCCTATAATTAAAATATCATAATGTTGATTTTTAAGTTTATTAATATTTTCTTGACGTGTTTTATATGAAAATTCTTTCATCAAATCCTACTTGTTTTAAAATTCTCTAAATTTTATCTATGACTACTTCGTCGTCTTAACCCACACACAACTCTCTGAGTATACATTAAATGTATACGGTCTCTCATAATGAAGAGTTTGCACCGATTGAGGTAATATCGCCCTTTGAAAATGTTTATCACGTGCAAGTCTAATTGCAATCTCTGCAAGATCCGCTTCAATTTTATAATCCACGGCACTGATCATTTCAACCCATAGAGTTTGTGTTTGTCCTTCAAAAAACAATAAAGGTTGACCAATAAAAAATCCCACTATTTTCCCTTGAGGGTCAAAACCTACGAAACTCCACCCCATTTTCAAATAATGTTCTAAAGCTTCTTTACGAAAACGTGACTCCCACACTTTCATCATAAGATCCATCTCATCTGGAACCGATGCGCGCAGTCGATCTTCTGCAAATTGGTAAATACTATCAATATCCGTATTTTGAGCTATTCTGTAATTGGTCTGCATAGCTCTATTTGAACTTATAAATAGACTCTTGGCAATCACTGGACTACGATGAATACACTTATGAATTACAAACCATTCACACAAGATATTTGGAAAACTATAGAATCTACTTTGGCAGCTCTTAAATCTGAAAAACAGCAATTGTTTGCTGCTTTTGATGCAGATGGAACACTGTGGGATACAGATTTAGGAGAAAATTTTTTCAACTATCAAATAGATAACAATCTCGTAGAAACCCCACCTGATGCGTTTAATCATTATTTGGAAATGAAAAAAATTAATGATGATCCTCGCCAAGCTTATGTATGGCTTGCACAAATAAATAAAGGTAAAACTTTAACTCAAGTTAGAGAGTGGGCTTTGCAAGCTTTTAAAGAAATTAAACCTAGTCCTATATTTGACGATCAAAAAAAACTAATTGAACTGCTGTTAAAAAATAATGTTCAAATCTATATAGTAACAGCTTCTATAAAATGGGCTGTAGAGCCCGGAGCTCTAGCTCTTGGGTTAAGCAATGATAACGTAATAGGTGTTGAGACCTCTCTTGAAAACAACATTATAACTGATAAGCCAGTTTTTCCTATCACATATCGCATGGGGAAAGTAGAAGCACTATTAAAACAAACTCAAAATAACAAACCCTTTTTAGCAAGCGGAAACTCTATGGGAGACTATGAGCTTTTAGAAGCAGCTACACACTGTCGATTAGCAGTGAGTGCATCATCGAGAGACGACAAGCTCTTTAAAACAGAAAATGAATTAGCAACTATTGCAAAAAGTAAAAATTGGATGCAGCATCGGTTTATATGATAAATCTCATTAAAAACATTTGTCTCTTATTGATATTTATAATTATAGGTTTTATGGGGTTTTTATATTTTACCTCAAATAAGGCAGAAGTTACCAATGAGCAACTAACATTTAAAACATATGCTGATCATGTTAAACACATGATCCATACCTATAAGAAACCAGCTAGAGCAGAAATCGAGGTTTTTACTAAGCGCTATCAAAATGAAATTGCAGAGATTCGTAAAATTAAAATTTTAACGGACAAAAATGCTACTTTTTATATGCAGATTCAGCTCTTGAGTGACGACGAAGATCCAACAGCACCTTTAATCGTGCAAATAAAGTTTAAAGATATAAAAACTAACTCGCTTATAAAAGAAGAAAGTATAAATCTAGAATAGACTCCAAAAAACTAAGCCTTCCATTTTTAGAAAGGCTTTAAAGTCTTAAGTTTTACTTCATCATCACTCTTTCAATTTCGTCTACTTCTTTAGGAACTAAAGCCGTTAAATTGTCTGAGCCTTTTTCTGTAACTAAAATATTATCTTCGATTCTTATACCGATTCCTCTAAGTTCTTCCGGCGCTGTTTTATCTGTAGCTGGAATATACAACCCAGGCTCTACCGTAAACACCATACCAGCTTCTAAAGGACGAGGTTCTCCTTTTATACGATACATTCCTGCATCATGAACATCCAAACCTAACCAATGACCTATGCCATGAGGATAATATTTGCGATGCTCATTTGATTTAATAATATCCTCTTTACGTCCACTCACTAGACTCAACTCTAACATTAAATCAACAAGCAAACTCTCACCCATACTGTGTAAATCTGGAAAGTATACCCCAGGTTTTATATAATTAATGATTTCTTTTTGAACTTTCAGCACACCTTCATACACTTTTTTCTGCACAGGTGAAAACTTCCCGTTGACTGGAAATGTTCTAGTAATATCGCCGGAGTAATAGTTGTACTCACATCCAGCATCTATGAGAAGCAGCTCGCCATCTTCACAAATCTGATCATTAAAGTTGTAATGTAAAGTCGTGGCATTATTTCCACTAGCTACAATAAAATTATAACCTTCACGAGCAGAACCATTTGAATAAAACACATTCGACATCACGCCTAATACTTGTCGCTCTGTCACTCCTGGGCGAGTAAATTTCATAGCTTCCAAGTGGGCTTTTGCTGTTATTTCGCAAGCCATACGCTGATTTCGGAGGTCATCTTCATTTTTACGTAGACGATACTCTCCCAAAAAAGCATCTGCGTCTTTTATACCTAAAAGGCCATATCCAGATCTTCCAAATGCACGCATTAAATCAAGTAAAACCTTTTGAATTTTTTGATCGACTTCAGGATTCTTAAATAAACGATAATACACATCTTCGTAGCCCTTTAATAAATCCACAGACACTTTTTCAAATTCTTCAATCGGATAAACTGCATCCATCAAAAATTCTTTTTGCGCAGCTTCCGGGCCAAAACGAAAACCATCCCAAGTTTCACGCTCAATATTTTTTTGTCGCACAAACATAACCGACTCAGGCGTTTTTCCAGGGCGTAAAATCAATATAGCCTCTGGCTCCTCAAAACCAGTTAAATAATAAAAATTAGAATCCTGTCTATATGGAAAATGCACGTCATGATTGCGTATATGCTCAGGATGAGCCGCTACTATTAGAGCGCTATTACCTAAACCTGCAATAACGCGACTGCGGCGGCGTTTAAAAATTTCTGCACTCTCTGTGGATCTACGATTTGCCTTAGCCAACATAGTTTGAAGATTCGATGTCATAACTTTATTCCTTTATTTATAAAATCTAAAGTTTATATTTATCAGCGATTTTCTTGACTTGATTATATCCTAATTCAGATCCTTTAGATATAATATCTCGTCTTTTGTTAAAATCATCTATAGCGTAATCACTTAAATCAATTTCAATAACTTCATCTACGAGAGGTATTTTCTTAGCTAATGAAGCTGCAAACTGCGTCCATATTTGGTTTTCAACAGAGTCCCATGACTTAACAAAAGATTTATCCGTCTTCGACGTTAAAACATTAATAAGTATTATCTTACTAACTCCTGTTGCTTTTAAATGCTGTACCAACTGAGAAACATCCGTCATGTTCGCCACACTGTTAGCATATGGCTTCAACAAACCTGCTGATGGAACACAATACGGTAAAAACTGATCTATTTGTCCACGATTTAATAGATAGCTGGTTTTGTTTTTTAAATTTAACGATGGACACACAAATGATGCCTTAAATGTTGTTGTATTCGTTTTGTTAAATGCAGTCTTTATAAAATCATCCCAATCGTCAATGTCCTTGAATTTTGACAACTCCCACTCCACCTCATTCACCGATAAATTGTGGGCATAACTTGCAGCTATAACAGAACCCCACTCGACACCAGCTACGCTGACAATTGGAAATCTAAATTTTTCCATCTCTTTTAACACGCCTATATGCGCCCATGTTTTTGCACCACCCGCGGAGAAAATTATTCCAAACCTAGGTACACCTTTAGTGATAGGCTTTGCCTGCGGTGTAACTATTTGAGGAGTTACAACTTGTGGAGATTGAGGTGCGCTATCTGTGTTTACAGGGGGTTGCGGCGTAGAGGGCTGTTGTGGAACCACAACTTGTGGAATATGCTTTTTATCTTGATCCTGAGGAACGTTTCTTTTTAAAGTTTGGCAACTCGTTAAGAGTAAAATGAAACTTACGATTAAATAAATAATACTATTTTGTTTTTTGGCCATAAATAAAAAACTCCCTATTTCCATCTTTGCCTTTAATTGAACTTTCAAAATAATCTAAATGCCCACCAAAAACTCTTTGGCAATGATTTATAATATCATTTTCTACCTTTTCATAAATAGCAGAATCCTGAACTACACCATTTTTGTCGAGATATTCTGGACCACACTCAAATTGAGGTTTAACCAACAACAAGTAAAATCCTGACGGCTTCAAAAAAGGCTCTGCAAACTGAATAAATTTTGTCAGTGAAATAAAAGAAACATCACCCACAATAATATCAAATAAGTTCACTTGCGTTGTTTTTTGAAATTGTTCGTTGTTTGCTATTTCTTTAATATTAAGATTTTCAATACTGATAACTTGTGGATGACCTAAGAGTTTATCATGCAATTGTCCAGAGCCAACATCAACACCAATAACTTTTCGTGCTCCATTTTGCAAAAGACAATCCGTAAATCCACCTGTTGATTGCCCTAAATCTAAAATATATTTAAACATTACATCTAAACCTGTATGTTTAAGAGCCCCTTCTAATTTGAGACCAGCACGCGATACATACTTACTTAACTCATTAGCGTCTATGTGGATATAAAGCTGAATCTCATCCGTCACATCAAAACTTGATTTACGAAGAGTTTGCTTACTCCCTGAAGCTGGGTCAGATAAATACACATGACCTTTTTCTATCAAATCTTGCGCTTTAGTCCTTGAATCAACCTCTTTATGTTTTACCAAAAATTGATCTAAACGCATATCAATGAGTTCTCGCTTCGTTATATTGAATAAGATCTCTGAGCGGTTGAATATTATAACAAGATAGCTGGTCACAGGCTTTATACGCAATCTGACTTTGCTCCGTGAGCATTTTTTGTGTCGCTTCCAAGCCTATCAACGAAACAAAATTTTTATAATCTTGATCACGATCATCAGCATCTAAAATATCATCTTTGATCTGAAACGCTAAACCTAACGCTTTTCCATATGATGAAAAGTTTGATATTTCATCTGCATTATAATTACATATCAAAGCCGCACCTATCACAGAAGCCTCAATTAAAGCGCCCGTTTTAAGATTGTGCATTTTTTTTATTTGTATTGCCGTGATACCTTGAGCACTCTTAATATCTAAAACTTGTCCACCGATCATTCCTAACGGGCCAGCATTTTGAGTGAGTAGCTGAATCAGTTTAACTGCACAATCAGATCTATCACGATAAGCTTCTGCAACTAGCGAAAAAGATAAAGTCAACAAAGTATCTCCAGCTAAAAGAGCTATATCCTCACCATAAACTTTATGATTTGTGGGCTGACCTCTTCTGTAATCATCATTGTCCATACAAGGTAGATCATCATGGATTAAAGAATATGTATGAATCATCTCCACTGCTAGGGAAAACGGAATGATCTCATCTAATTTAATTTGTGAATCATGTTTTTTTGCTAATGACACCAAATAAGATAAAAATGGCCTAAATCTTTTTCCACCTGAATTTAATGAATACTGAACACTTTCCCATAAAATGGAAACCTCTGGCAAATGTGTTTTTAGCTTTAAAAAATAATCTTCGCTAAAATTTAAAAATTTAACTTCGAATTCTTTTTGCAACGTACTCATTTGTAAAGACATAATTATTTTTCGGAAAAATCTTCTGTTACAGCCTTGCCAGAGTCATCTACAGCTATAAGTTTCTTAACTTGCGCCTCCGCTTGAGTCAATTGTCCGTGACACTCTCGAGATAACTTAACACCTTCTTCAAAAAGCTTTAAAGAATCATCTAGAGATAATTCGCCTTTTTCCATTTTTTGCACAATTTCTTCAAGTCTATTTAATTTTTTTTCAAAATCCATAAAACCCTCTTTGTATTTAATTCTTTATAACTTTCGTTCTAATTTCACCATCAGTGACTCTTACATACATCTCATCACCATTTTTAACTTGGTCTACTGATTTCACCACTTGAGTAACACTCCCGTTTTTGAGAGCGGCTATAGCATAGCCACGATCTACAACGCGTAAAGGACTAAGCGAATCTAGTAAGGCCATATGATTCTCAACTTTAAATTTAGTTCTCGTTACAGATTGCAAAATTAAGGCTTGCATCTGAATTTGATTTTTCTGAATAAACATTCGTCTCTGCTCAATTGATTTTTGCGGAGAAACCAATTGAGTGCGTAATATCTCAATATCTTTCTTTAAAGTCGTAATATAGTTTTTCATTGAAAGCTCTAATCGAGAGTACAAATCATCATTTCTGATGAAAAGATCTTGGAGCTTCTTCTTAGGATCGACTAACCTTTTTGTAAAAAACATTAAATTTTGTTGTTTAAACTGAAGACGCTTTTGCATCGACAACTTAAGCACACGATCTAACTGCTGCAACTTCTGAATAATCTCGTGAGAGCTTTTCGCTACCAACTCTGCTGCAGCCGATGGTGTAGGAGCACGAAGATCAGCTACAAAATCACATATTGTAAAATCTATCTCGTGGCCTACAGCCGAAATCACAGGAACATTTGATCCTGCGATCGCACGAGCTAAAGACTCATCATTAAAACACCACATATCCTCAATAGACCCACCACCACGACCTATAATAATAACATCAGGCTTAATTAATTCTGCTTTTTTAAAAGCCTCAATCAATGAAGGTGCTGCAGCTGCCCCTTGCACTATCGCAGGGACAACAATAACTTGCACATTCTGAGCACGGCGACTCATGACATTTAAAATATCTTGAATGGCTGCTCCAGTAGGAGACGTGACTACAGCGACAGTTTTAGGATAAGCGGGAATTTGTTTTTTACGTGAAGACTCAAACAAACCCTCAAGTTTAAGCTTATCTCTTAGTTGCTCAAATTGTTTTTGTAAAGCTCCCGCACCAACTGGTTCCATCGTTTCACAAGCTATAGAGTATGTACCACGCGGCTCATAAACTGTAATTTTACCACGTACAACAACTTCTAAACCGTCATGAGGTTTGAATTTTAAACGCGAATTATAACCTCTAAACATCATGGCGCTAATTTGAGCTTTATTGTCTTTTAATGAAAAATAAAAATGTCCCGAAGAGTGAGGTTTAAAATTTGAAATCTCACCTTTGATCCAAACAGTCCCTACGTTATTTTCAATCAGATTTCGTAAAAACCCATTGATTTGTTCAACCGAAAAGACTTGAGTATTTTGCTCTTGCTTATCTGAGAATGACATTTGATCTGTATTTGACTGCTGCACATCTTGTGACATGCAAGCAAATTACCAACCCTCATTATGAAGATCAATCAAGAAAACCAGATATTTTGCAGCGACCAAAAACCACCTACAACTACTGATAAAACAGCTAATTTACGGTGACGTTCAAATTGAGCATGCTGAACTGGCATTTCTTTTCGTGCCAAATTAACCAAAAATGGAATTTCAAGCACAAAAGTAAGCACTAGACCGTAAAAAAACACAAAAAATGGAAAATAAAAATCAATTTGAGCTAACATGATATACCAATCGGCAGAATAATGCGTCTCTCAAGTCCTGTTTCATAGACTTTTTTTTAAAATTTGGTATGATGTATTTAAGGGTTCGCTGACGTAAAATTCATCGAAAATAAACCTTACAAGCATATTATACGGGAGCTGTCCCTGACAATGGTGTGCAAGCTCACCTCGTAGTGAGAAGCCTAAAGTTGTTATATGGTGCCCACCTATTGCAAAGAGGTTTATGTTTCAGAGTTGTCATCGAGTCCTTTTTTTATTTCTGTGCCATTCTGAGACAAATTACTTATCACAATCTCTTCACTTAAATTCTTGATTTTCATTTTCGAGATTCGTCCATAATAAACTGCGCAAAACTTGCTACCCTAAAAGAGCAATGCGATTCCTTCACAGGCTCCCATTTTGGATATATTCCAAATTTTTTTGCATTCTTTAGAAATGTTTCAACTCCATATTTAAAACCATATTGATCTCGACCGGCAGATATATAAAGACTCAACCGTGATTTATTATTGTATTTAGATAAAAGTAAATTCGGACTATTGTTTTCCCAATCTGAAGAACTTAAATAATTTTCTTTTTGGAGTTTAATTAATCCTTGTAAATACTCTTCACTAATATTTTTTTCCGACGCGTAGTCTACAATATCTTCAGCTCTCGCAAAAGGATTAACATCACTTAAAGCCGGACATAATAAAGAAATTGAATCAAAGAAAATTTCTTTTCGCAAAGACAAATTAATAGCACTTATAGCCCCCATGGCTTGTCCTATGATATGTCTTTTCCCTTGTCCTAAACCACCGTATTCAGATTCGATGAAAGGCAAGGCCTCTGTTAAAAAAAATTTATGTTCAGGTGTTGCGATATTTTTAATTAAAACCTTTTGTCGACCAAACGAAACTAACACGATACGCGGGCGATAATTATTTTTATCCCAAATGCGCTGAACGTGCGGCAATCCACTTGCAGCCTTAAACCAATCCTTTTCTGTAGAGTTCATATCATGAAAATAATAAACTATATCCTCAGAATTGGTGTATCTTGCATCACGGTAGCAAACGTCATAGGAGCGACTCAGTTTTTTTTCAGTATAACAAATAAATTCCTGCTCAGGAGAACTCGCGTTTGCCATTTGTATACCAACAACCGTAACAGCAAAAATCACAAAAAAACTTAAACTCAAGATTGATTTCATAAACATCCTCTCATTCAAGAGTCTCTATGATTTTATGCAAAATCAATGTACACATCGATCTAAGTCGAGTCCTGCAACGAGTTTCTTGTCTCAATTTGAGTCATAAAAAAGAGTTAACATATAACTAAAGTCCTTATTTTTTCAAATTACTACACTTCTAACTGTAAACAATTAAAAAACTTTCTTTATTTGAAAAAACCATTCATTTCAATAGCTTAAACACCGATAAGTCAATGTGGCCTTCAGGTTTAGATTTTATATCATTTTACTTTCTTTAGTTTTTGCAGCTCTTATGCAGAGCTGTGGCCCGCGTTTAAGTTCTGAAGCCTATGAGCTTTTATCTGGCTCGCAAGAACCACCTGAGTGTTTAAAATCTTTCACCTACACGAGTCCGTTAACGGTGAATGCCGTAGCCCGATTTTACAAACGCGACACAGATATTATTGTTCTCAATAATAAAATTACAAACATGATCTTAACAGATCCTCTTAATACACCGCTACCTATCCCTTATGCAGAGGTTGCTGTATACGATCAAAATAAAAATCTCGTTCAATGCGGTGTAACTGATTTCAATGGCAATGTACAAGGATTAAATAACTTACCTTTAACCATACCTGCAAAAGCAGAATCTTACATTATTCATGTTTATGCACGCACTCGCTACACAATGCCGAACAAAGGGTTTCAAGCTATTGCTTCCGTGAAAGAGAATATCTACTCACAAAAAGTACATCGCATTGAAACAACATTTTCAACCGATGGATATAACATATCACCTATTATTTTAACTGCCTACGCACGTCAAACAGATGATCTTGAAATTCGTGGTGGTGCTTTTAATATATATAATAATTTTATTCAAGCTTATACATTTTTGGATAACGATTTAAATTTAATTGCTTCAAACGATTTACAATGCCTTTCTACGCCATTCAATATTTATTGGAAAGCTGGGTTTAATCCTTACCAATATGTGTATCCGCAAGCAGACCCAAGCACTATTCCAGATAATAGTTCGTATTACGATAAAAACACGAAAAGTCTTTTCATCACCGGCGGACAAGTTGGCGACGTAAGTTTAGCAAACACAGATCATTTTGACGACTTCGCGACCATTCATGAAATGGGGCACTTTATCGAGCATCAATGCGGCAGACTTACAAAAGGCGGATCACATCAACTCATTACTCGTATTGATCAAAGACTGGCATGGCATGAAGCCTGGGCAAATTATTTTGCAGCTATAGTGATGAACAAACGTCTTCAGTTTTTAAATCCACAATTGAACAATAAACTTCTTAACAATGTGAATAATACTGGCGATTTAGCTTGGTCATATCTTTATAACTCTGTGGGCTTTTCAGATTCATTTCAAAACATAGGAAATGGCACAGGTTTTTTAATGGATTTCAAAAAACCTGGAACCGCACCTGGAGAATGGCAAATCGGAAGTTACTATGGTCTTCCTTTCGATCAAATAAACTCTTCACTTTACCCAGGCGAAGGACACACACGCGAGGGTGCTATTTCTCGTGGTTTATTTAAGATGTCTGTTTCATCTACTACATTATGTACATCATGTGGCACGGCAGTTTTTCCTGCAAATCCGCTTAATTTTAATTACATCTGGTACAGTATGAATTCTATAACAGGATTTTCAAACATCAACCAGCCTTTCATTGGATCTAACTTATTCTTAGAGACTTTAAAATCAGCTGTAGGCAACGGCTTTTGGAATACAAATTTAAAACCTGTTGTAAATTCTGAAGCCTTACAAGTATTTTCAGATAACAACCTATCTTCTACAGATAAAAAATATGTTTCCACTATTGGTGGCACTGACTACTTGAATTGGATTCCTTTTGGTCACAAACTTCTTGTGAACAATGCTTGTGCCAATTTTACTTCTATCCAGCCTCGGAATGATGACCCTACTTTCACTGGTGGAAACTCAGATCAACGTTACTCTAATCATTTTTACACTTTAGATCCACTTACCTTAATTGGTTTAGACTCTATTACTGTGTCCTTCACAAAAGATAATGGAACAAATACTGATTTTGATCTTTTAATATTCAATGATGGTTATCATTTTAATGAAGATTATTCTTGCTCTGGTAGTTTGAATAGCTATGGGACTTGCAGCAATAACACCTATATTGCCACTCGTAACATATCATCTCATGTAGCAGCTTATAACCGAAACACATCTCCAACTTTAAGCGGGACATATACAAAAACTATAAATAATTTAAGCGTTCGTTTAGATCCGACCAAAAAATACATTCTTAATATTCGCGCTTACACCGCTGGAAAAGGAATCAGTACGGCGACTTCATATATTTACTCAATCAATAGCAACTTGGGGACTTTATGCCCACAATAAAAATACTTTTTTCAATTTTATTGACTCTAAGTTTTACATCATGTTTTGAAGGTAAGTCGAAAAACCATGGGCTCACCCCTTTTTCAAAATCACAATTCAGCTACAATGGCGTCGTTGAAAAATCGATTCAATTAAAATTTACTGTTACAAAAGAGTCCTCTACTTATATTACAGCTACTGTTCAAACAGATTATGATTACGAACATAGTCTCAAATATGATTGGAAGCTTGGTGAAAACGTTTCCTTACTCGTTGGTGAAAAAACAGGAATTTTAACTGGTCTCAAAAAGGGTGTTCCTGTTCATATTCAAATTCAGGTTAAAGGCTTCGATGCTGATACACCACGCTTTGTACGTTTTGAAGTCCTAGGATTAAACCAAGAGCGTCGTATTTATGCCGATGGTGTTTTAAGTTCTAACGTTCAGAAATCTTTTGAACATACTGTTCAAGAAATCGAAGCCTACAAAAAGGAAAATAATTAACATGAAAAATTATTTTTCTAAACCCTTTATATTTCTTTATTTGGCAACAGCACTTTCTTGCTCTGAAATAACTCTGCCTACAGCTTCGGAAGCTCAATCCTCTACACCTGAATTAAGTTTTTGTGAAACTTCTACGGAGTACAGTCCAGGCGTGATCGTATCAGGTACAGCCTCTTTCAAAAAAAGACGTATTAATGTCGGATCAAATTACAAATTAGACTCGAGCACAACATCTGCCCTTCCAATTAGATATGCGGAAATACGAGTAACTTTAAACAACACATTAGTTCAATGTGGAACCACTAACGCGAGCGGCGAGTTAAAAGCACTTGATGGCTCTTCAGCGTTAAGAATTCCGAATGAAGCTGGCACATATGTCATTCAAGTTTTATCACGCGCAAAAAAAACAATGAATGCCCCTGGAAAACCTGTCAGCGCTACACTTTACACGTCTGTTAAGGAAGATATTTACTCAAACTCTGTTTATTCTATATCTAAGAATCTAAATTCAAACGGTTTTGCAGGAGGACCAAATCCATCAGTACAGCTTATCGCTGAAGCTGATGAAAGTCTTTCACCAAAAGTAGAGGGTGGTGCTTTTAACATTTATAATAACTGGGTCACAGTCTTTGACTATCTTAAAGATAGTAGTAACACCGGAAGTTTAGATGTAAGCTGTCTTGACTCTAAAGTTGATGTTTATTGGAAGGCTGGATTCAACCCAGCTCAATATGTGTATCCAAGTTACAATCCAAGCTCACTCCCAAATATTTCATTTTACTTACACACAGAAAAAGAGCTTTATATAAATGGTGGGAGTCTCGGAAATGTCACAAGATCAGACACGGATCATTTTGATGACACTGTGATCTTACACGAAATGGGTCATCACGTAGAAAATGTGTGTGGCACTATGGACTCTCCTGGTGGAACTCATTTTGCTTTATATCGTATCGATCCTCGTTTAGCTTGGTCAGAAGGATGGGGCAACTTTTTTGGTGCTCATATAGTTAAAAATAATATTGCACAAATTAATCCCGATTTACCTGCCAGCTTACCTAATAATGAGTGGCTTCATTATCATGATACTCTGGGCTATGGTAGCACTGGAGAATCTTTAATACTTATGCGACTTAATCAATCTGGAGATGGATCTGGAGGAGGAACAGCCTATGACACTGTCTTTCCGAATTCATATCCTGGAGAAAGTCACTTTAGAGAAGCTTCAATTGCTCGCGGATTATTTAAAGGTGTAAACACCTGCTCTACTAATTGCGTGAATGGAGTCTCATTTGATAAATACTGGACAGCATTAGGTAAAACGTCTAATGGCATGGGAAACCCATCTAACCCTTTTACAAGCTCTGATAAGTTTTTTTCCAAAGTTTATTCGGCGAACTCAAACACTTTTAGTGCAAGCATGACAACTATGCTTACTCAAGATGAAGCCTTACATAAAATGGGCCATGTCTCTTATGAAACAACTGCTGCAACTTCCCCTGCTGGCACGGTCAATGTGACGTCTTGGCCAGGGTATGGCGCTAGACTTACAACAGGATTATCGTGTAATCGAATGTTAATACAGCCACGCGATACATCGCAAACTTATTCTGATGCAAGCGATCAGAGATTTTCAAATCATTTTTATTCTTTTAAAAAATCTGAGTTAGTTGGCGTTACTGAGATTCACTTAGTACCTGATAGTAGCTGCAGCGCTGATTTAGACTTGATCGTTTTCAAATCTGACTACAGATACAACGAAGACTGCACCGAATACGGGAAATTTTTATTTGATAACTACTGTAGTCGCGTAGTCAAAACCACTTCCGCTGATATCGTCGGACATTCAAGATCAACAGGACTCAGTGAAACAGTCTACTTAAATCCGCTAGCCAATGAATACTATATGTTAAACGTAAGAGCGTATAACGCTATTCCAAAATATGTAGAGTCTAATTTAAAATGCGTTTATCGACTTACAGATCAGAACGGGAGTTTATTATGTCCAAACACATCCTACTAAAAACCGCACTTACTTCAGTTTTGGGTATTATCGTCGGATATGGAGTTACTCAGCACACTCAACAACAAATATTTGCGCAAAAAAACGTAACACATAGATTTTTAGCTTCTACGCCCTTAACTAAGCTTGGCGTTGATCAAGTGTCATATGATTATTTTAATGTTAGCATTGACAATAAATCTCTATCTGAAAGCTCTAATGAATCTTCAGTTGTCAGTGTAAAGATAACTGCACTAAAAAATATCCCCGTACAACTTAGCTACCAATGGCTATTAGGACGAGAAGTCATAACTACAGATGGTCTTACAGGCATCATCACACCTATGGCAGCCGGAGAAGAGAAAGTATTTGAAATCCGCTTGCAAAACTACTCTAAAGAATTTCTATCACACGTAAGTTTTATAATTACAGGAGCCCTTGGACAACATTCGGTTAACAGGGAAACCCTAATTTCATCTCGTCCTGAAGATTCTTTTGAATATCTAGTTCAAAAAAACGAAATGCGAGTAAATCTAAACGAACACAACATACAAAAGCTTAGCACGGGTGAAAATATCAATAAAAAATTTCACCCGAGCAAAATTATTCGCTAAACCGGAATAACTTCAATTTGTGGATCATACTCGTCTTTTAAGATGCCCTCGATGGCCATTAAAGTGCCTGTCGTAGAACTTGGACAAGTGCCACAAGCTCCTTGATACATAACATAAACTTTTTTATCGTCTAATTTAATGATTTCAATATCCCCACCATCACCTTGCAACCCTGGGCGAATCGTGCGATCCAAAATTTCTTCAATTTTTTGCTGCTCCGGTGATAAGTTTTGACGAGCCAATTTTTTTTCATCAAGCACTGTTTGATTAGGGTTGTGCACCGGCATACGTGTTTGAATAACAGCGCACACTTGCTCCTTAACCGCCTCTGGGTCAATATCAAATTGGTGAGTCACCGTGATGACATTTTGAAAGTAGTGAACTTGCCTTACACCCTCGATCTGAAAAAGTGATTTAGCTAAATTATTATGGTCAGCCTCTTGTATTGAAGAATATGTAGCTTTTCCATCATTTAGTACTGGACGATCTAAAATAAACTTCCATGCATTGGGATTTGGAGTTCCTTGAACTCTGATTAAAACTTCTGATTCGCTCATAACAACATCCTTTTAGCTTTTTGCAGCGCTAAAAATAATTTTTCTACATCATTTTCATCATTGTAAATAGAAAACGATGCTCGAATTGTTCCTGTTAAATTAAACTTCCTCAACAATGGCTGCGTACAGTGATGACCCACACGCACCGCTACACCCATTTGATCTAAAATTTGGCCTACATCTGAATGATGAGCCCCTACCAAATTAAAACTTATAATCGCAGCTTTATGTTGAGCTTCACCAAATATTTTGATCTCTGGAATTTCCCTAAACATATCCAAGGCCTTTTGCATCAGAACTTGTTCATGCCTAAAAACCTCTTCTATTTTATACTGTTCAAAAAAACTCAAGGCTTCATCCGTACCTACAGCGCCCTCTACATGAGGAGTACCCGCCTCGAATTTAAACGGTAGATCATTGTAAGTAGACCCCTCAAATTTAACTTCGCTGATCATACTTCCGCCGAATTGATACGGCGGCATTTTTTGGAGCAAGTCTTTTTTTCCGTATAAAACGCCAAATCCAAACGGGCCAAAGATTTTATGAGCTGAAAAAACTAAAAAATCGACATCTAAGGACTGTACATTCACTTTGTCGTGCG
>JBKBTW010000235.1:0-2629 GCA_046291245.1 Pseudobdellovibrio sp.
CAAAAAAACCGCAGCTGAGTTTTCATTTTTCTTAGCAGTACCAACCTTAACCGCTGCCACTCTTTATAAGGCTTGGAAAATTAGAAACCTTATTGACTCAACAAACACGCTCCAACTCGCTGTTGGGATCGTTTTATCTTTTATCTTTGCACTGTTTGCAATTAAGTTTTTTATCGCTGTGGTTTCAAAATATGGGTTTAAGTGGTTTGGAGTTTACAGAATTTTTTTAGGAGTTTTGGTTCTTGTAAACATATGACATCACAGACGTTTCATGTGTAAATAGTGTGTTGATTTACAGAGTTAACATTATTTAAGTTAAGAATTTAAAATTTTTCAGAGGAGTTTTATTATGTTGCAATCTGCGGCTAACCTTATTTCTATAGAGTTACAAAACATTCTAGAGAGTAAATGGTTTCTTATTGAAAATTGGAAATGGATTGCTTTAATAATTTCAACTGCATTTTTAATATTTATAAATAAGTTCATTAGAACTTTTATCTCGAGTTTAAAACATAGATTTAAACCAAATATAGAACGCAATAGTGATCGTACTTTTTTATCCTACTTTATTGATCAAAAAATCGAAAGAGGTTTGAGCTGGGTTATTTCAGCTCTGATCGGGATGTTAATTTTAGAAAATTTGGAACTTAGCCCAAATTTTGAAAAATATTTAACTGTTGTGTTAAAAGTTACGGTAAGTTTACATCTTCTTCGTCTAGCCTATTTTGCTGCTGATGCCTCTGGTTTACTTATAGCAAGTGCCGCTCGGAGCTCTCAATCTAAAGTAAGTGATCAACTTGCTCCTTTAGCAACAAAAACATTAAAAGTTTTTGTCATTATTGTGGGGACTCTTATTATATTGCAAAATTTTGGTGTGAATGTTACAGCGCTTCTAGCTGGTCTTGGACTAGGTGGGGTGGCTATCGCTTTTGCAGCCCAAGATACAGTTGCAAATTTATTTGGAACTATCACAATTTTATTCGATTCACCTTTTAAAATGGGAGATCATATTAAAATCGGAGAAACAGAAGGCCATGTTATAGATGTTGGGTTTCGATCAACACGAATTAGAACTCTTTATAATTCCATCATCACTATGCCAAACTCTGTTGTGGCAAAAGAACGAATCGATAACTACACACAAAGAAATAACATAATTCGATTTAGACATTTTTTTGGCTTCACTTACTCTTCAACACCTGAACAGATTGAGGCTTTTTGCGAAGGAGTTCGAAACTACTTAAAACAAGAAGAAACTGTTGACTCAAGTCGCGTGGCTGTACAAGTTCATCAGCTTGCGGACAGCTCTGTAAATGTATTAGTTAACTTCCACTACAAACTAGATGCTGGAGAGTCAGATTCTGAAAGAGCGCATAAATATCTCATGGATCTTTATAAACTTACGCTTTCTCAAAAAATAGATATCGCTTTTCCTACAAGAACTGTCATTTTCGATAACCCAACCCAACCTCAAAACCCTACACCATCTGCAATGACAACAACTGTGTAAAAACTTATTTAAAAATAAAACTCACAGTCTAAGAAAAAATTTCAAGACTGTGAGTCCCAGGAAAAAAGCAAAATCACTTTAATTAATATTTTTGAGAACGAAGATTTTCTAACCACTCTTTATAACGTATGAATTGAGGGTCAGACTCCTCACTCATGATTTGCACGCGTATTTTTTCTGATTGATCCTCAACTAAAGAGCACATGACTGAATAATGATCCGCTGTTTTATGAATCGTATCTTCATATGTGATTTTCACAATAAAATAACCAGACACCCAACTCGGAATAACCTCGGAAAACTGAATACCACCTTCTGATAGATTAATGGTCGTTGTCGAAAAATTCTGAGACTGCCCTAAAATCACAGCTTGAGTTTTAAGGTCTATTCTTTCATGTAAGCGAGGATAAAATTGCGGCTTCGCTTTTACTACAAAATAATCTGTATCCGTATACTCAGTGTTCATATCGTCAGAACTTAGCTCTGGAAATTGCCCACGTTCTTTATTTAAAGAAACAAACAGCTCAGGGCATTTTTCACGATCTAACTTGTGCCATTTTTTTTCTGGTAGTTTACAGACCTTAACTAATTTAGCTTCATTTACTGTGAGAGTATTCACAACAAGCTGAGCTTCTCGTTCAGATAGTCCGTACAAAGTCCATCCTTTAAGCGAATTATGCAAAGCCCACATGTACAGATTCCCTCCCACACAAATATTAGATTACTCTCATAAATAGCGTCTGAGTATAGAAAGTCGCGCCTTTTATAAACCTAAGTCCAGAATCCCCTTAAAAAGACTCTTAATCTTCATGTACGCAGAAAACGTGATTCACTCAAGAGTGATGGTTGAAGTCGCTTTTTAAAACCGTTTAACATCTAACGTCACTGACTAAACCATGTACACCTCAGCTCAATTATAAAGGCCTTAGAGAATGGCCAAAGTCTTGCTCTAAGTAAAAGTACCCCCCCATGGCGGCTAGGCTCCCCCCCCCTTCCTGGCCGTCTTTTTTTTTCTCATTTCACCTGAATAATGCTTAAATAAAAAAGTGGTAAAAAAAATTTCGCTTTTATTCATAATTTTTTTCTTATTTTTTATTATCTTATATTTGGATGCTCTTG
>JBKBTW010000236.1:0-2628 GCA_046291245.1 Pseudobdellovibrio sp.
ACCTTTTTATCTGGTGGTTGCTTGATATTTTATTTTTTAATTTTTGAAAAGTAGAAAGTCGTCAAATCAAATATAACTTACTTTAGGAAACGGCCCGCGCTCCGCGCGGGTGGGAGTTATAATCTAAAACTTCTTTTCGATCCAATTCATAAACTGTAACATCTGACGGAAAATGAAGTCGATAAGCTCGAGTGTCCATACCGGCTGCTAAAAAAACTAACTGTTTTACACCACTTTTAATAGCCTCTTGAATCATCTGATCCATATAAGCTGTTCTAATAACTACAGCCGATTGATCACCTGCTGCCGCAATAGCCTTTTTTAAAAGTTCGTGTCCTTCAAAACCTGAAAGTAAATCAGCATAAGGGTCCACAAACAAGCGTCCTTCTGCTTCAGTTCGATTTGTCTCTACAGCTCGCATCGCCGCTGTCATTAATGAAGTTTTTGCTACGCCGTCCATAATCAATCCGCCTTTACTATTTTTAAGTCAGGGATAATTTTCTTGTCGTCAGTTATGATAGATGATGAATTAAAAAATTACATCAAGAGCGTTGCTTTACACACAACATAAAAAGGGATTTTACTTTGCGTAAAACCCCTTTAGTTATATTTAATTCAAATTTAAATATTTATTATTTAAATCTGATTTTTTCACCTTTAACATTTAATTTAATCACGTGTTTATAAATTTTCTTTTGCACTTTTTCAGTAGTTTTGTCAGCAAAAGTAATTTGTTTTTTAACAGAAGCTGTTTTCAAATTTGGTGTGATTTTTTTCAAAACACTGCTGATATCTGCAAATACTGCTACACCACTTGTACCAGGTTGCGCACCACTAAATACACCACCATAACCAGTTACACCTTCAGCTGCGAATGGAGCAAAAATATTACCCACCACGCCTGATGCTAACTGATCAGTAATTAAAGCATAACCCACAACTGCTGATTTGGTACCATCAATGTTGATGTATAATTTAGAGTTAGTGCTATTTTTTAATGGAATAGCATACCAGCTACCAGCATTCACTCCCACGACTGGAAAAGCCGTACCATTAGGTAGTGTTTTGACCGGCGTTAATGTGTACTGCAGATTTGCTAAAGATGTTACATTCATAAGTAATGAAATTTGAGTAACCCCTTGTGACGGATTAGAAATTCTTAATCCACCGATTTGTTCAGTTGGATTTTTAGGGTTAAAAACTGGAATATCCATCGATACGATTTGAACATTATTAGAATCCATTTTTGTGGTGAGGCTGGCATAAAGATCACCATCTGCATGCACCTCTGCTTGAAGTTCGGCATTTTTGATAATCTCTGACGAACTGTTTCCACAAGCAGATAATGTCATCGCTGCGATTGTAGATAAAATTATTGTTTTCAATTTAGATGTAATCATGTTGTCTCCTTTGTTGATCACGTTACTCATTGCCACAACTAATTCGGCGACATCCATAAGAAAATTAAATGTTTTTTATTAATAATTGTTCTACGTATTATTGAGTACTGAAAATATCGCTATAATACATGTCTTACACAAAAACCTAATCAATATGTAGATATTTTTGACACAAACATAAACCATATCTAATATAATAAGAATACAGTAAACGATAATCAGGCCCTTGAATTGCAAGATCATCTTATATGACGAAAATCTTTAGTGTCTCTACCATTATATTTTTTATTACGAATTTCTTTTTTTCTATAAGCTATGGACAAAATTTGAGTTCAGCTTTTACAGAACAAATACATGATGGCCCTAATTGCTTCAATACGGTTCTAGTCGCCAAAGGTTACACTGATACTCTAGCTTACAGTTCAGAGTCAGAGTTTAACTTTTATATAAAAAACTTTTGCCAAGAAGATAAAAATATACAAATAACTCAAGCACCAAAAAATACAGTTTTAACTTTAAGTACTAATGACAAACGCTATATTCACACAGCCTTGACTTTAAATAACGCTAAAATTTTAGAAAAAAACTCTCTCTATGGCAGTAACACACCAGCATTTACTTTTTTAGATCCTGCCCCTGGAAAATACTTAATACACTCTTTAAAAGATTCCTATTTTTTTACAGACGATCTATACAAAAATCAAAAACGCAGCGTTTATGTGTGTAAAGATGAAAATCTTACTAGAAAAGCCATGCATTTGTATTATCAAAACCCTTCTATTAAGCCACTTATTGATTTCCAAAAAATCATCTCTTTAGCATTAAAGCTCCAAACACGAGAAGATATAGAAAATTACACATTAAAAACTATTTTGCCCTATTATAAATCTAAAATCCAAACGACTCTTTCTATGAATTTAGAAGACAGTAAGTTAAAAGAGCTGAGATATTCATTGGCTATGTCAACCGCTTATCAATGGAATTTATTTAATTGCTCCGATGACCTCAAAAAATACGACGACTGCAATATATATACAAATCCAAAAATGAAAGATTCAATTGAATTGCTAGATTCATGGTATCAACAGATCTATAATATCAAACCACAATGGCTCTCTAACTTTGAGTAGGGGGCCGCAAAAAGTGTTACATTAAGAAAGTGTCAAAAGATTGTCCATCTTGGAATCTTCTGGTTTGATTTTTTAACTACAAAAACTTCAACCCTGAG